>NZ_JBWCAM010000006.1:280679-294894 GCF_056175065.1 Pseudomonas sp. JC1203 | reverse complement strand
TGGACCTGCATTGATCTTTCACTTGTAGCAGCTGCCACAGGCTGCGTCCTGTCGCCGCACCGTGTGGCGGCCGGACGCAGCCTGCGGCAGCTGCTACGAGTTGCCGGGGGCGAAAAAGCTCGCTGGCAAGCCAGCTCCCACAAGGTTTATCGCGCTATTGATATGCCTCAAGACCCGTCCTTGCGCGCCACGCAATAATGAATCTCGTCCGGAGCGGCTGTTTAGCTGGCCTCCCAGGGTTTATCATGGCGGACTGCCCATTCAAGGAGTTGTTGCATGACCCTTTCACTCACCGTCAAGCTTGCGGTGCTGATGCTGTTCGTCTGCAGCATCCTCTACGTGCACTTGCGCGGCAAGGCGCGCCTGCCGGTGTTGCGCCAGTTCGTCAACCACTCCGCCTTCTTCGCGCCGTACAACGCGCTGATGTACCTGTTCTCCGCCGTGCCGTCCAAGCCTTACCTGGACCGCAGCAAGTTCCCCGAGCTGGACCTTCTGAAGGACAACTGGGAAACCATCCGCGAAGAGGCCATGCACCTGTTCGACGAGGGCTACATTCGCGCCGCCGAGAAGAACAACGACGCCGGCTTCGGTTCGTTCTTCAAGAAAGGCTGGAAGCGTTTCTACCTCAAGTGGTACGACCAGCCGCTGCCATCGGCCGTGGCCCTGTGCCCGAAAACCGTCGAGCTGGTAAGCCGCATTCCCAACGTCAAGGGCGCGATGTTCGCGCTGCTGCCCGGCGGTAGCCACCTGAACCCGCACCGTGACCCGTTTGCAGGTTCGCTGCGCTACCACCTGGGCCTGTCGACGCCGAACTCCGATGCCTGCCGCATCTTCGTCGATGGCCAGGAATATGCCTGGCGTGACGGCGAGGACGTGATGTTCGACGAGACCTACGTGCACTGGGTCAAGAACGAGACCGACTTCACCCGCGTCATTCTGTTCTGCGACGTCGAGCGCCCGCTCAGCAGCCGCCTGATGAGCCGCGTCAACCGCAGCGTCAGCGCCTTCCTGGGCCGTGCCACCGCACCGCAGAACGTCGATGAAGAACGCGTGGGCGGCATCAACCAGGCCTACGCCTGGAGCAAGCGCTTCAGCGACGGCATCGCCGGCAAGGTGAAGAAATTCAAGCGCGCCAACCCCAAGGCCTACCGCGTGCTGCGGCCAGTGCTGGCGGTAGTGGTGCTGACTGCTTTGGGCTACTGGCTGTTCGGCTAAGCCCTGCGCCCCGGCCGTTCGGCCGGGGCTTGCTGCCTTATTGGCCCAGCACGGCGGCGCCGGCGCGGGCGATTTGCGCGTCAAACTCCGACTTCACCCCTGAAACACCAATGGCGCCGATCACCTGGCCGTCGTGGACAATCGGCACCGCGCCTTCCAGGCAGGTCATGATGTCTACCGACAGGAACGAGTTGCGGCCGTTGTTCACCAGCTCTTCGTAATACTTCGAATCACGGCCGCTGATGGCCGAGGTGCGGGCCTTCTCGGGGGCCAGGTAGGCGGTGCTGGAGGCGGCGCCGTCCAGGCGTTCCAGGGCCAGCAGGTGGCCGCCGTCATCGACGATGGCGATGGTCACGGCCCAGTGGTTCTGCAGCGCTTCAGCACGGGCGGCCGCCATGATACGCGTGGTTTCGGTGTGGCCCAGTACGGCTTTGGTACGCATCGATCAGTCCTTTTATTGGGTGGGGCAACTGCCGTTATCTTCACATGCGGCGGGATGCTTTGTCCCATGAATGGCGACTTATCAGAATGGCGCCCATGGCCTAGGCTAGAGCCATTGCCTTCAAGGATTACGTTGATGACTTCTCGCACCTTCGGTGACCTGCAACAAGACCCGGTTTCGCACCTCCATTACCGCACCAGCCCTGCCAATGGCCCGGTGCGCGGGCGCCTGTTGCTGCTGCACGGGGTGGGTAGCAACGAGCGCGGCATGGTGGCGTTGGGCGAGCACCTGCCCGGCGACCTTGAAGTGCTGGCGGTACAGGCGCCGCTGGCCATCGGCCCGCAGCAGTTTGCCTGGTTCAACGTGCAGTTTGGCGAGCAGGGCCCGGTGATCAACGCCGAGCAGGCCGAGGCCAGCCGTCGCCAGTTGCTGGCGCTGGTGCAGGCACTGCCGCCGTTGCCCACCGTGGTCGCAGGTTTCAGCCAGGGCGGCATCATGAGCGCCAGCTGCGGGCTCACCGCACCGGCACTGCTCAAGGGCTTCGGCCTGCTCAGTGGCCGCATCCTGCCGGAGATCGCCCAACAGGTGGCGGGCCCGCTGGAGCTGTCGGCGCTGAAAGCGTTCGTCGCCCATGGCATTCACGACAACAAGCTGCCAGTGACCTGGGCCGAGCGCGCCGACCAGCTCCTCAACGAACTGGGGGTGCGCCACGAGCTGAAGCTGTACCCCATCGGCCATGAGCTGAGCGGTGCGGTGGTGGCGGATTTCGTCGAGTGGTTGAACGCACTGATTCCGGCGTAAGCCGGAGGGGTGCTCGTAGCAGCTGCCGAAGGCTGCGTCCGCTGGCAACGCGATCCAACCCTTGCTATAGTCGGCCACCACTTGCAAACGAGCACCCCATGGCCACCTCCTGCTTCTCCACCGGCAAACCTCGCACAGCTCACGCTGTCGGCGTGCCGCGCGTGGATCAGCAACCGGCCATGCTCGGTCAATACCCCCCTCCTGTCGTTCAGACGCCCGTGTGTGCAGTCGTTGCACCCCCTGCTGGCGTTGTTTCTGCGGTCTGACCCGCACATCAAAACACTGAACCCGGCTATTTAGCCGCGCTGGCCTTGATTGGCCCGAATGACAGGTGCATACATGTTTGCCTTCTCGAAAGACTCCGTGGCCTCGGCGGCCACTGCGACCCTGTTCGTGCTGCTTTGGAGCAGCGCTGCCATCTTCTCCAAATGGGGGCTGGCCCACGCCTCGGCCTTTGCCTTCCTGCTGTGCCGCTTCGCAATCGCGCTGACGGCGCTGGTGCTGTTGATTCCCGTGCTCAAGCTGCGCTTGCCCACCACCGGCAAGGGCCTGGGGTACGCCTTTGCCACGGGGCTGGTACTGCTGGGCGCCTACCAGAGCTTCTACATCCTGGCCTTGAGCTCGAAGGTCACCCCAGGGGTGATGGCCACGGTCATGGGTGTGCAGCCGATCCTCACGGTGGTGCTGATGGAGCGCCGGTATTCGCTGAGTCGTCTGTTCGGCCTGGTGCTGGGCCTCGCGGGCCTGGTGCTGGTGGTGTTCCAGAGCATCAGCGTGGCCGGCATGCCCATGCTGGGCATGCTCTTCGCGGTGCTGGCGCTGCTGTGCATGACGCTGGGCTCGATGATGCAGAAGCGCATCACCCACGAGCCGTTGGGTACGCTGCCAGTGCAATACGCGGCGGGGATGTTACTGTGCGCGGTGTTCACGCCCAGCCAGCCGTTTCATGTTGAGCACAGCCTGTCGTTCTACGTGCCGGTGCTGTACATGGGGCTGGTGATCTCCGTGCTGGCCACCTTGCTGCTGTACCGCTTGATTGCCCGCGGCAACCTGGTGAACGTCACCAGCCTGTTCTACCTGGTGCCGGCGGTGACCGCGGTGATGGACTGGCTGATCTTCGGCAACCGCCTGGCGCTGTTGAGCGTGGCGGGCATGGGCTTGATTGTGCTGGGGCTGGTGTTCGTGTTCCGCAAAGCCTGAGGCCTCAGCCCTTGCGCTTGAGCGTCTCGCTGGGCAGTTCGTCGAACAGCGCCCGGTAGCTGCTGGAAAACCGGCCCAAATGCCAGAACGACCAGTGCATCGCCACCTCGGCCACCGTGGTGGCGCTGCCCTGGGCTTTAAGCAGTTCGCGGTGCGCGTTGTTCAGCCGCTTCAAACGCAGCCACTGCGCCGGCGCCATGCCGGTGTAGGCCTTGAACGCCTGTTGCAGCTGGCGCAGCGACACTTCGGCGACGCAGGCCAGCTCTACCAGGTTCAGGGTCTCATCCGGCACGTCGGCTGCCCATTCGAACACCCGCTTCATGATTCGCCGCTCGCCCGCGCGGCGCTGCAGCGCACTGCCGTCCAGGCCCACCGAAGCGTTGTCGAGGATGAACAGGCAGTCGTCCAGCAGCTGCGCGGTCAGTGCCTCGCGGTCCGGGGCGTGCTCGGCCTGGGCCAGGCGGGTGAGGGTGCTGCTCAGCCAGCGGGTGAACAGGGCGTTCTGGCCGCAACTCAGCGGCGCCATGAACAGCCCCGCCAGGCGCGCGCTGTCCAGGCCGTGGTCGCGGACGAACTGCGGACCGAACACCACGGCCACCTCGCGGTAGTTTTCCGGGGTGATCCAGATGTTGCGGCTTTCGCCGTTCAACAGGTACAGCGACTGCTCGCTCAGGTCGAAGCAGAACGCCAGCGAGCCCTGGGGCGCACTGAAATGCTGCTCTACGCGGGTGTTCATGCCTTCTTCGTAAATTTCCACGCCCTGCAGGTCGAGGTAGCGGATGCGGCCGCGGAAATGCCCGGGCGACATCTGCTGGTAATCCTGCACCCAGCCGGGGGTAACCTGGATCTGCTCGGCAAAGCTGCCGGTGTCGAAGGCCTGGACGTTAAGCGAAAAAGGCTCTTTCATGCGATGACCTTGGTGCACCATGATGGTGCATTTCGGCGTGCGTAAAATGGATAGATGGTTATAAGCCGCTTGCGCAAGATATAAGGGAACGCGCCCAAGGGGAAGAGACACCCCAAGCCTCATTTACATGAGGGAAAAAACATACAATACCGGCGCTCACATCATCCACGACGAGGTCTTTATGAATGCCCCCTTCGACCAACTGTCCAGTTGGCTGAAAGATCACAAGATTACCGAGGTTGAATGTGTGGTCAGCGACCTGACCGGCATCGCCCGCGGCAAGATAGCACCCACCAACAAATTCCTGCACGAGCGCGGCATGCGCCTGCCGGAGAGCGTGCTGTTGCAAACGGTAACCGGGGATTTTGTCGACGACGACATCTACTACGACCTGCTGGACCCGGCGGACATCGACATGATCTGCCGCCCGGACCCCTCGTCGATCTACGTCATCCCGTGGGCCATCGAGCCCACCGCCATCGTCATCCACGACACCTTCGACAAGCAGGGCAACCCGGTCGAGCTGTCGCCGCGCAACGTCTTGAAGAAAGTGCTCAAGCTGTACGCCGACAAGGGCTGGCAGCCTATCGTGGCGCCCGAGATGGAGTTCTACCTGACCCAGCGCTGCGAAGACCCGGACCTGCCCCTGCGCGCGCCGCTGGGCCGTTCGGGCCGCGCCGAAAGCGGCCGGCAGTCGTTCTCCATCGACGCCGCGAACGAATTCGACCCGCTGTTCGAAGACGTCTACGACTGGTGTGAAGCCCAGGGCCTGGACCTGGACACGCTGATCCACGAAGACGGCCCGGCGCAGATGGAAATCAACTTCCGCCACGGCGACGCCCTGGACCTGGCCGACCAGATCACCATCTTCAAGCGCACCATGCGCGAGGCGGCGCTCAAGCACAACGTCACCGCCACCTTCATGGCCAAGCCTGTGGGCGACGAGCCCGGCAGCGCCATGCACCTGCACCAGAGCGTGATCGACATCGCTACCGGCAAGCCTATCTTCGTCAATGAAGACGGCAGCAAGAGCCAGCTGTTCCTCAACCACATTGGCGGCCTGCAGAAGTACATTCCCAAGCTGCTGCCGATGTTCGCACCCAACGTCAACTCGTTCCGCCGCTTCCTGCCGGACACCTCGGCACCGGTGAACGTGGAGTGGGGCGAAGAGAACCGTACCGTGGGCCTGCGCGTGCCGGATGCCAGCCCCGAAGCCATGCGCGTGGAAAACCGCCTGCCGGGCGCTGACGCCAACCCATACCTGGCCATCGCCGCCAGCCTGCTGTGCGGCTACCTGGGCATGGTCGAAAACATCGAGCCGAGCGCACCGGTGGAAGGCCGCGCCTACGAGCGCCGCAACCTGCGCCTGCCGATCACCATCGAGGACGCATTGGCCCACATGGAAGAGTGTGACACCGTGATCAAGTACCTGGGCGAAAAGTTCGTCCGTGGCTACGTGGCGGTGAAGCGCGCCGAGCATGAGAACTTCAAGCGGGTGATCAGCTCCTGGGAGCGTGAATTCCTGCTGTTGAGCGTGTAAGCAAAAAAACCATTAGAAAAGTACCAACGGAGTGAGTCGAATGCGTTTACTGAAATCCATGTTACCCGCGGCGCTGGCGCTGCTGTGCGCCACCGGCGCCCATGCCGAAGGCTCTGTCAGCGTCTACAACTGGACCGACTACATTGGTGAAACGACGCTTGCGGACTTTACCGCCAAGACCGGCATCAAGGTGGTGTACGACGTATTCGACTCCAACGAAACCCTGGAGGGCAAGTTGCTGGCCGGCCACACCGGCTACGACGTGGTGGTGCCTTCCAACCATTTCCTGGGGCGCCAAGTGAAGGCCGGGGCGTTCCTGAAACTGGACCGCTCGCAGCTGCCGAACTGGAAAAACCTGGACCCCAAACTGATGGCCCTGCTGGAAAAGAACGACCCGGGCAACGAGCACTCGGTGCCGTACCTGTGGGGTACCAACGGCATCGGCTACAACGTGGATAAAGTGAAGCAGGTGCTGGGCGTCGACCACATCGACTCCTGGGCCGTGCTGTTCGAACCCGAGAACATGAAGAAACTGTCCAAGTGCGGCGTGTCGATGATGGACTCGGCCGATGAACTGTTCCCGGCAGTGCTCAACTACATGGGCATGGACCCGCGCAGCAACGATCCCAAGGACTACGCCAAGGCCAAGGCCAAGCTCAAGGCCGTGCGCCCGTACGTGACGTACTTCCATTCGTCCAAGTACGTCTCGGACCTCGCCAACGGCAACATCTGCGTGGCCTTCGGCTACTCGGGTGACGTATTCCAGGCCGCCAACCGTGCCAAGGAAGCCAAGAACGGCATCAACATTGCCTACGCCATTCCCAAGGAAGGCGCCAACCTGTGGTTTGACCTGCTGGCCATTCCCGCCGACGCGGCCGACGTGAAAGAGGCCCACGCCTTTATCAACAACCTGCTCGACCCGCAGGTCATCGCCAAGGTCAGCGCCACCGTTGGCTATGCCAACCCCAACCCTGCGTCCAACCAGTACATGGACAAGGACCTGCTGACCAACCCCGAGGTTTACCCGTCGCAGGAAGTGCTCGACAAGCTCTACATTTCCACCGCCCCGACGCCGGCCATCATGCGCTTGATGACCCGCGACTGGACCGACATCAAGTCAAACCGCTGACAGCGAGAAGTGTGATGGTGATGCATTCAGAACATGCCCGGTCCTATTACGCCGCCACCGCCGGCCAGATGCCTGATTACCCCTGCCTGGGGGAGGACCTGGTTGCCGATGTGTGCGTGATAGGCGGCGGCTTCACCGGTGTCAACACGGCCCTTGAACTGGCCGCGCGTGGCTTGTCGGTGGTGCTGCTGGAAGGGCGGCGAATCGGCTGGGGCGCCAGTGGTCGCAACGGCGGGCAACTGATCCGTGGCATTGGCCACGCGGTGGACGGCTTCGCCCGCTACGTGGGCAACGACGGCGTGCGCTACCTGCAACAGGCCGGCATCGACTCGGTGGCGGTGGTGCGCGAGCGCATCGAGGCCAACGGCATCGATTGCGACCTGCGCTGGGGCTTCTGCGAACTGGCCAATACGCCAGCGCAGTTCGCGGCGTTCGCCGAGGAACAGCGCTGGTTGCAGGATTTCGGCTATACCCATGCAACCCGTATCGTCGGGCCAGGGCAGATGAGCGAAGTAGTGGCCAGCGACCAGTACGCCGGCGGCTTCATCGACATGGGCTCGGGGCACCTGCACCCGCTGCGCCTGGTGCTGGCCGAAGCGCGGCTGGCCCAGGCGCACGGCGTGCGCATCTTCGAGAACAGCCCGGCGCTGGAAATCATCCACGGCAGCACCGTGCAGGTGCGCTGCGCTGGCGGCACGGTGCGCGCCGGCCACCTGGTGCTGGGTTGCAACGCCCACCTGGATGACCTGGAGCCACGCCTGAGCGGCAAGGTGCTGCCGGCCGGCAGCTACATCATCACCACCGAACCGTTGAGCCGCGAGGTTGCGCAAAGCCTGATCCCCCAGGACCTGGCCCTGTGCGACCAGAAAGTGGGGCTCGATTACTACCGCCTCACGGCCGACCGCCGCCTGCTGTTCGGCGGCGCCTGCCACTATTCGGGCAAGGACCCAGCGGACATCGGCGCCTACATGCGTCCGAAGATGCTCAAGGTGTTCCCGCAATTGGCCAACGTGAAACTGGACTACCAGTGGGGCGGCATGATCGGCATCACTGCCAACCGCTTCCCCCAGGTAGGCCGGCTCAGCCAGCACCCCAACGTGTATTACGCCCAGGGCTACAGCGGGCATGGGGTGAACGTCACCCACTGGACGGCGAAACTGCTGGCCGAGGCCATCCATGCCGGCCACAGCCACGGCTTCGACGTGTTCAGCAAGGTGCCGCACATGACCTTCCCGGGCGGCAAGGCCCTGCGCTCGCCGCTGCTGGCGCTGGGCATGGCGTGGTACCGCCTTAAGGAAATGCTGGGCTGACACCCATCCTCCCGTAGCAGCGGCCGCAGGCCGCGTCCAGAACCCGGCGCTGCGCCCGCCGGCCGGGTCCAGACGCACCGCGTTATCCCTTATGGGGGGCGGCGTTGCGGGACGCGGCCTGCGGCCGCTGCTACAGGGGTTTTGTGGGTTTCAGGACCAGGTACAGCGCCAATCCAATCAGCAACCCGCCATACAGGTGCGCCCACGACAGCGGCTCACCCAGCAGCAACGCCCCCCACAACACGCCGAACGCCGGGATCATGAAGGTCACGGTGCTGGACTTCACCGGCCCGATATCGGTGAGCAAACGGAAGTACAGGATGTAGGCAAACGCCGTGCACACCAGGCCCAGGCCCAGCAGCGAGCCCCACACCTGCCAACCGCCCCAATTGGCTGGCGGCGCAATGACCACGCTGGCGGCGAACAGTGGCGTCAGCAGCAACGTGGCGCCCAGCATACTGCCCAGGGCTGACAGGCGCGGGTCGAGGCCGCCTTGCTGGTCCAGCCAGCGGCGCGCCAGGAAGCCGGCAAAACCGTAGCAGGTGGTGGCCAGCAGGCACGACACCGCGCCCAGCGCCAGTTGCAGGTCGAAGGCCACGGGGCCGGCGCGGGTGAGGATGCCCACGCCGAACAGCCCGGCAAACACCCCCAGCAGCTTCATGGGCGTGAGGCGCTCATGAAAGAACAGGCCGCCGATCAGCACGCCCATCAGCGGCGTGGTGGCGTTGAAAATCGCCGAATAGCCCGCCGGCAGCACCTGGGCGGCCACCGAATACAGGGTGGCGGGCATGCCGGAGTTGATCATGCCCAGCAGCAGGCAGGTCTTGAGCTTGCCCTGGAAATCCCACTTCACGCGCATCAGGCCCAGTATCACCAGCAGGCCGGTGGCGGCGATGGCCACGCGGAAAAAGGCGGTGGGGAACGCACCCAGCACCGGGGCGATGACGCGCATGAACAGGAAACTGGCACCCCAGACGGCGGCAAGCAGCAACATGTTCATGAGGGAGGCAGGTTTCAAGGGGATCTCCCGATCCGGTGGGCAGGGCGGCAAGTCTCCTAGAGCGCCCGGCCCTTGGCAACCCTGTGACGCGGCCTGGCGGCCGCTGCTACGCTTGGGGTTCGCCCCCTTCGCAGAGGCTTCATCCATGGCGCAACAATTGCCGGCCGCCGACATCGCCCGCACCATCCTCGACGGCTTCGACGACTACCGCGAACATTTTCGCCTGATCACCGACGGCGCCCGCGCACGTTTCGAGCAGGCCCACTGGCAGGACATCCAGCAGGCCTCCGCCGCGCGCATCAACCTGTACGAGGAAAAGGTGGCGCAAACCGTGGCCAACCTGCGCGAAGGCTTCGAGGCTGCGGTGTTGATGGATGTCAGCCTGTGGCCCTTGGTGAAAAGTGCCTATATCAGCCTGATTGACCTGCGTTTCGACGATGAGCTGGCCGAGACCTGGTACAACTCGATCTTCTGCGGCCTGTTCAGCCATGACCTGATCACCGATGGCTGCATGTTCATCCACACCACCCGCCCCAGCCTGCGCGGCGAGCGCGCGCCGCAGACGCGCACCTACAAGCCCTGCGGCCAGCTGGGCAGTATGCTGGCGCAGGTGTTCCGCGACTACCGCTTCGAGGTGCCGTATGCCGACCTTGAAGGCGATATGCGCCGGCTGGAAGGCCATTTGCGCGAGCACCTGCCCGATTGGGTGTGCAAGGACAACGAGCTGTGCCTGGAGCTTTTCTCCTCGGTGCTGTACCGCAACAAGGGCGCCTACCTGGTGGGGCGGCTGTATACCCGCGATGAGCAGTGGCCGGTGGCGATTCCTTTCCTGCACCGCGAAGGGCAGGGCGTTCGCGTGGATGCGTTGATCACCGACGAGGCCGAGGTGTCGATCATCTTCTCTTTCACCCGCTCGTATTTCATGGTGGACGTGCCGGTGCCGGCCGAGTTCGTCGGCTTTCTGAAGCGTATCCTGCCGGGCAAGCACATTGCCGAGCTGTATACCTCCATCGGTTTCTACAAGCACGGCAAGTCGGAGTTCTACCGCGCGTTGATCCGCCACCTGGCCAAGACCGACGACCGCTTCATAATGGCGCCCGGGGTGCGCGGCATGGTCATGTCGGTGTTTACCCTGCCGGGCTTCAACACCGTGTTCAAGATCATCAAGGACCGCTTCTCGCCGTCGAAGAACGTCGACCGCAACACGGTCATCGAGAAATACCGCCTGGTGAAGAGTGTCGACCGCGTGGGGCGCATGGCCGATACCCAGGAGTTCGCCGATTTTCGCTTTCCCCAGAGCAAATTCGACCCTGAATGCCTGGCTGAACTGCTGGAAGTAGCGCCCTCCACCGTGCAGTTGGAAGGCGACACGGTGTTGATCCGCCACTGCTGGACCGAGCGGCGCATGACGCCGCTGAACCTGTACCTGGAAAGCGCCAACGAACCCCAGGTGCGCGAGGCGCTGGAGGATTACGGCCTGGCCATCAAGCAACTGGCGGCGGCGAACATCTTTCCTGGCGACATGCTGTTGAAGAACTTCGGCGTCACCCGCCACGGGCGGGTGGTGTTCTACGACTATGACGAAATCAGCTACCTCACCGAGGTGAATTTCCGCTACATCCCGCCATCACGCTTTCCCGAGGACGAAATGTCGTCGGAGCCCTGGTATTCGATTGGGCCCCACGACGTGTTCCCGGAGGAGTTTCCGCCGTTCCTGTTCGCCGATGCCGGCCAGCGCAAGCTATTCAGCCAGTTGCACGGTGAGCTGTACGACGCCGATTACTGGAAGGGCCTGCAGGGCGCGATCATGGATGGCAAGGTGATTGACGTGTTCCCCTACCGCCGCCAGCAGCGTGACAACGAATAGCCGTTAGAACAACGAGCGCTGGGCCTGCAGCACCAACGTGCCGGCGCACCAGCTGTTCTGGCCCGAGTAGGCCTCGCAGCTGGCGCCGCCCAGGCTGGAGTCGCTGTAGATCAGGTTCAGGTCCACGCCCATGAATGCGCGCGACAGCTGCACTGACCAATCGCTGAAACCGCGCACTTCGCTGCCGTCGCCGATGGTGTAGGGCGTGTCGAGTTGATGGTCGCCTACTTTCACGCGCACGCCGAAATCCAGCAGCGGCACGCGGCCGAAGTCGGCGAACAGGGTGCTGTCGTGGCGGCCGGGGTCATCGCTGAAGGCAGCGCCGAAACGGGTGCTGAGCACGGTCAGGCCGGCATACACCTCGTGGCTGTCGTTGGTGGCAAGGTCGGGGAAGGTGTAGTGAATGACACCCACCTCGTAGCCCAGGCTCTGGGTGAGCGAACTCTTGAAGCCGGTGTAGGTGTCTATTTCCATGCTGGTGGTCGCGCTGAGGCCCATGCTGGGTGACCACTGGCCGACGTACCAGCCGCTGTCGCTGCTCAGGTCCAGGCCGCCGTGCACGGTGTCGGAGGTGGCTGGTTTCACCAGGCCCTGGGCCATGCTGCGCGCCGGGTTGGTGCCGATCTGCAGGTTATAGTCGCCCAGGTCACGCTGCAGCTGGATAGGCTGCGCGCTGGCGTAATGGGGCGCCAACAGTGTGGCTGCAAGAAGCAGGCTGGGCTTGAGCATCATGCTCCTCCCGGGCTGGAAGGCTTGATCTAGAGGGGGCAAGCATACCGGGCAACGAAGGCGGAAAGCTGCCGTTCGTCAGGTTTTTGTGCGCCGGTTGGCAGAAAGGCTACGCGGGGAGGGTGAAGCGGAGGCGGTGGGCAATCATGCCCACGAGCCTCAGGGGAGTTACTTCTTGCCCAGGCTGATGTGGCGCGACGGTGTGAAAGTCTGGCCGCTGACGCCCTTGGCGATCTGCTGGATCTCACCACCGGATTTGAGGAAGGCGGCGATCTGGTCGTTGATCGATTCGCTGGTTTCCACGGCCGGAGCGGGCTTGGCTTTGCTGTTGGAGGCTTTAACACGCATGGCTGCCATTCACCTGTGCAATATTCAATACGGCCGGTGATTATACCGCAAAGGCCCTTTAATTGCTGGGCTAATATTGGCCGGAAAAGTGCTGGATAATAATTTGTCAATCGTGCGTTTAATTTTAATTTGTATGCCCTAAGCGTTTGTTTTAAATGAAAAGTTTGCGCCGCAAATGGCGGTCCGTGGCTGCCCTTGCCGGGCGTGGCGACCAGTGGCCTGACGAACGGGGCGCCAAGCCCTTGAAAATCAAGGGGTGGCGCAGCGGGGCAGCGGCAGCCGGGGAAGTGGGGTAGAATGCGCCCACGTAACGAGGGTTTTTTGAAATGGCTTTAGTCGGGCGCTACAACAGTTTGCAAGTGGTTAAACATACGGACTTCGGTTTATATCTGGACGGTGGCGCCGACGGCGAAATACTGCTGCCCAACCGTTATATTCCCAAGGACATTCCCAGCGAAGATGAAGACTGGTTGAATGTGTTCGTGTACCTGGACAGCGAAGACAAGTTGCTGGCCACCACGGAAAAGCCAAAAGTTCAGGTGGGCGAGTTCGCCAGCCTGAAAGTCGTCGAAATCAACAGCATCGGCGTGTTCCTGGACTGGGGCCTGCCCAAGGACCTGCTGCTGCCGTATTCCGAAGAGAAGCGCGAGCTCAAGCAGGGCGACTACTGCGTGGTGCACGTCTACCTGGACAAGCGCACCAAGCGTATTACCGCCACCGCGCGCCTGGACCGCTACCTGGACAAGCTGCCGGCCAACTACAGCGTTGGCCAGGAAGTTGACCTGCTGGTGGCCGAAGAAACCGACATGGGTTTCAAGGCCATCATCAACAACAAGCACTGGGGCCTGATTCACAAGAACGAAGTGTTCAAGTTCCTGCGTTCGGGCAAACAGGAAAAAGGCTTCATCAAGGAACTGCGCAGCGATGGCAAGATTGCCCTCAGCCTGCAGCCCATCGGTGAGCAACTGACCAGCAGCCTGCACAACCAGATCCTTGGCAAGTTGCGTGATAACAACGGCGTGCTGCCGGTCAGCGACAAGAGCGACCCGGCCGTCATCAGCGGCCTGTTCGGCGTGAGCAAGGGTAACTTCAAGAAGGCCATCGGCGCCCTCTACAAGGAAGGCAAGCTGGTGATTCATGCCGACCGCATCGAATTGACCTGAACCCCTTGAGCTAGACACCCGGCGTGAACTTTTCGCGCCGGGCTTGGGCCTACACTGTACGAACCCCTTTCGAGGCAGTGTACCGATGAAAAAAGCCCTGATCGCCTATGTCAGCACCCTCCTGGTCATTCTTGTACTCGACGCCCTCTGGCTGGGCGTGTTCATGAGCCCCACCTACAAACAGATGCTCGGCTCGCTGATGCGCGAGAAGCCCTTGCTCGGGCCGGCGGCAGCGTTCTACCTGCTGTATGCGCTGGGCGTATTGGTGTTTGCGGTGTGGCCGGGGATGAATGCGGGCAGCGTCTGGCGCGGCCTGGGGCTGGGGGCGATGCTGGGGTTGATTGCCTACGGCACCTACGACCTCACCAACTGGGCAACCCTGGTGGGCTGGCCGCCATTGCTGGTGTTCATCGATATCTTCTGGGGCATCGTGGTGTCGGCACTGGCGGCGGCCGTTGGGGTGTGGGCAACCAGCAGGTGGGCGTGAAGCTGGACGCGGGGGGGGGGGGGGGGGGCCGGGCAAATTCCAGGGCGCAGCGCCCCCCGGGGCGGCGCATCGGAAGA
>NZ_JBWCAM010000006.1:103388-280669 GCF_056175065.1 Pseudomonas sp. JC1203 | reverse complement strand
CGCGGGGGGGGGGGGGGCCGGGGGGGGGGGGGGGGGCCCCCACCCCCCCCCCCCCCCCCCCCCCCCCCCCCCCCGCCCGCGTCAGCGATTTCAGCCCTGCAGAAACTGCGCGAAGCTGACACCGGTGCCGTTCGGGCGCACGTCTTTCAGGAACGAATCCTTGTCGGCGCTCAGCTCCAGGCTCACCGTCGACTTGCGCTTGCCGGCGTTGCGCACCGTCAGGCCTTCCATGCGTTCGCGGAAGAACGCGGTAGGCACCTTCAGGTGCAGCAGCTGGTCGGTGGCCGGGGTGTGCATGAGCATGTGAATCCACTCATATTGGCCAACCGCCAGGCGCCCCATCGGAATGTCGAACCAGAAGATGTTGCGACGGGCGTCGTGCAGGGTGAAATGGCAGTTGTTGACACCAAGCACCGCGCCGCCGAGTTCTTTGTTGCGGCGCGCGATGGCCAGGGGTTTGTCGAGTTTCATAGAAGTCCTACGCAAATGAAGCGTCAGCGCCGTGGCTGAATACGCGGTGCATTCTCGGGGTAAACCGCGCAAACATAAAGGCAAACCTGACGCCCTGCCGCCAAAAGCGGGCAGGGCGCGGTTCTGACGTCAGCGGGGCAGGGCCTTGCTCAGCTCGGAAGTGGCGCCATCCGGGCTTGTGGCGGTGGCCGTGAACGAGCGGTTGGGCTCTTTCACGTCCAGCGGGAAGCTGAAGTTGGCCACGCCGCGGCCGTTGGTGGACACGTACACCTCGCCGAGGAAGTTGGCCGCTTCGGTCTCGGTAGGCTTGATGTTGCCAAACACTTCCACGCGGTAGCGGCTGTTGGGCTCGCCGCTGACTTCACCGTGCAGGCGGCCGGCAGCGATGGCCCGCAGTTTGGGCGCCGGCTGGTTGTGGTTGGGCAGTTGCTGGCAGTCCACCACCGGGGCACCCTTGGCCGCGCAGATCACCGCCTTGCCGGCTTCGACGCCAGCGCCGCGGTTGCCCACGAAGCTGGCGTTGTCCGGGCCAGGCACGCCGAAGACGATGGCGCCGGTGCGTTGGGTGGGGATGCACGAACCGCCGCTCTGGCAACGCTTCACGTCCTGGCTGTTGTCCCAGATGCGGTTGGCGGTCAGGCGGGTGTTGTGGCTCACGGCTTCAGGGCGCAGGGCAACGCCGATGCGGTTGCCGTGGATCAGGTTGCGGTCCAGCAGGTTGTCGGCGCCGGTAACGCTGATGCCGATGGAGTTGCCGATGAGCACGTTGCCACCCAGGTAGTTGCGGTCGCCGGCGTTGATCTGCACGCCGTCGGAGTAGCCCTCGAAGCGGTTGTGGGTCAGGGCGTTGTCGCTGGCCTGGAAGATTTCCACGCCCTGGGACGCCTCCGGGGTCAGCTTGTTGGCACGGAACAGGTTGTCGGCCAGCAGGTTGAACGCCGCGCCGCGGCTCAGCTCCAGGCCGTCGCCGTTGTCGATCAGCTGGTTGCGCAGAATACGGTTGTTGTTCGTAGTGTTCGCCGTGGCGTTGCCCTGGCCGTCGTCGCCGGTCAGCATGATGCCGGCGCCGCCGCGGTTGGCGATGATGCGGTTGTCATGCACGGCGTTGTTGCCGGCGCGGTTGAGCAGGATGCCGATACAGAAGTTGCGCACTTCCAGGCCGCTGATGTCCACGCCCTGGGTGTCGCGCACGCTCAGGCCGGGGTTGCTCAGGGTGCGCACGTTGGCGCCGGACTGGCCGGCCACCGCGCCCGGGCAGGCCTTGGCGGTGTCGCCCTGGACCAACGCCGAGCCGTCGATGGCAATGAAGTCGCCGCTGTGTTTCCACGCCGAACCCTCGATCACCACCGGGCCCTTGATGTCGGGCAGGGCCGAGGTGGGCTTGATCACGAAGGGCGCGCTGCCTACCGCCTGGATCTCGATGCGGTAGTGGCCGGGGTTCTGGTTGTTCTGCTCGATGGCCCAGCGCAGGGTGCCATCCTTGCCGTCGTCGGCGTAGCTGTTGACCACCAGGGTCTGCGGCGCATCCGCGGTCGCGGTCGGCTCGGCCGCGTGGGCGATGGCCACGGGCAGGGCGAGCAGCAGGGCTGCCAGTACGGGAGAAACACGCATGAGTATCGATTCCGGGAGAACACTGTTGTTTTTTCACGTTCGCCGGCTCGGTGGCGAAAACGCGGCATGAGTCTAATAAATGCAGAACGCGGTGTGTGGACGGTGCGGGTGGTTGCGGTCGATATTCGCCCAGTGCACTTCATCGGGTAAAGATAATTACCGAGAAATTTTTGAAACTCTGGGGCAAAGCGTTCAGTCAACCTTATGTCGACTTTAGACAGACACCTGTACTTTCCTGAAAGGAGAAATACCATGAGTGGCACTAAAGACAAAGTGAAAGGAATGGCCAACGAAGCGAAGGGCAACGTCAAGGAAGGCGCCGGCAAACTGGTGGGCAGCGACAAACTGCGTGCCGAAGGCGCTGCCGACAAGGCCAAGGGCAAAGTCCAGCAAACCATTGGCGAAGCCAAGGACAAGCTGAGCAAGCACTAATCGGTGTTCGCGCGGTCTGAGCCAATACAGCGGTCATCCTCGGATGGCCGCTGTGCTGTCTGGACACCGCCGGTAACCGTTCCAGGTTCGTGTTTCACGCTACATTGAGGTAAAACCTGTGCCCCCGAGTGCTTGGCCAGGCCGGCGTTTCACTCGTTGTAACCCTCCCCATGGCGGCGAAAGGAGACGCTAATGATTTTCCCGGAATTGCGTGAACTGAGTCTGCAGACAGTGTTGATGCGCACGGTGAAGGAATTCATCGATGACGAAATGTCCACGTACGCGTCGGCGCTGGCCTACCAGATGCTGTTTTCGCTGTTTCCCTTCATCCTCTTTCTGATTGCCCTGATCGGCTTCCTGCACCTGCCCGACTTCTTCTCGTGGCTGCGCCTGCAGGCCGAACTGGTACTGCCGCCCCAGGCGCTGGACTCGGTGAACCCGGTGATCGACCAGTTGCAACAGTCCAAGGGTGGGCTGTTGTCGTTCGGTATCGTCATTGCCCTGTGGACTGCCTCTGCGGGCGTGCGCTTGATGATGAGCGCCATGAACGCCGCCTACGACGTGGTGGAGGAGCGCCCGGTGTGGAAGCGTATCCCGCTGTCGATTTTCTACACCGTGGGCATCGCCGGCATGTTGCTGGCCGCCGCCGCGCTGATGGTGCTGGGGCCGCAGGTGATGGGCTGGCTGGCCGGGCAGATCGGCCTGGAAGACTTCATCGTGACGCTGTGGACCATCGCCCGCTGGCCGGTCATCGTCATCCTGATGATGATCGCCGTGGCGTTGATCTACTACGTGATGCCGGACGTGCGGCAGAAGTTTCGCTTCATTACCCCAGGCTCGGTGCTGGCGGTGGTGGTGTGGATCATCGCCTCGCTGGGCTTTGCCTTCTACGTCAAGACGTTCGCCAACTACAACGCCATGTACGGCAGCATCGGGGCGATCATCGTGCTGCTGCTGTATTTCTACATTTCCTCGGCGGTGCTGTTGCTGGGCGCCGAGATGAATGCGGTGATCGAGCACATGTCCGAGGAAGGCAAGGACCCGGGCCACAAGGAATTTCCCGAAGACGAAGCGCAAAGTGATAAAAAGCACGTTTCGGGTCTGGGCCGCGATCACTCGCTGAAACCGGACCCCGAGCAGGCTTGACCGGGAGAGTGGCCGCATCATGATTCACGACATCCTCAAAATGGGCGACGAACGCCTGCTGCGCGTGGCCCAGCCGGTGCCGGCGGAAATGTTCGGCAGCGCCGAGCTCGACCAGTTGATCGCCGACATGTTCCAGACCATGGAACACGTGGGCGGCGTTGGGCTGGCGGCGCCGCAGATCGGCGTCGACCTGCAGCTGGTGATCTTCGGCTTCGAGCGCAGCGAGCGCTATCCGGACGCCGAGGCCGTGCCGCAGACCATCCTCATCAACCCGCTGATTACCCCCCTGAGCCCGGCCACCGAAGAGGGGTGGGAGGGCTGCCTGTCGGTGCCGGGGTTGCGTGGGGTGGTGGACCGCTACGCGGCCATTCGCTATGAAGGCTTCGACCCGCAGGGGCAGCCGATCCAGCGCGTGGCCGAGGGCTTCCACGCGCGGGTGGTGCAGCATGAGTGCGATCACCTGATCGGCCGGCTGTACCCCTCGCGCATCACCGACTTCAGCCGGTTCGGGTTTACCGAGGTGCTGTTCCCGGGGCTGGATCCGGCGTCCGATGATTAACGCATTTTCCGTGTAGCAGCAACTGTCTTTGTGGGAGCTGGCTTGCCAGCGAGTTTTTAGCGCCTCAACAGCTCGCTGGCAAGCCAGCTCCCACAACAACGCCGTAAGCGGCCGCCAGGCCGCGTCCGGCGCCCCCCACTAATCCTTCGCTACCGCCACCGGCTTGATGAACCGCAAGGTCATGCGGTCCGACTCGCCGATGGCTTGGTATCTGGCCTTGTCCTTGTTGCCCAGCTTGTAGGTCGGCGGCAGGGTCCACACGCCTTGCGGGTAGTCCTTGGTGTCCTTGTGGTTGGCGTTGATCTCGCTTTGCCCCACCAGGGTGAAGCCGGCGTCGGTGGCCAGTTTGATCACGTATTCAGTGGGCAGGTAGCCGCTGCTCTTGATCTGGTCCACGGTCTCGCCAGGCTTGCCGCGGTGGTCCACCACGCCCAGGGTGCCGCCTGGTTTCAGCACCTGGTAGAAGCCCTGAAACATCGCCTTGGCGTTATCGGCCATCACCCAGTTGTGCACGTTGCGGAAGGTCAGCAGGGTGTCGGCCGAAGCGTCCGGGCCGAACCTGGGCGCCTTGGGGTCGAACGTCACCAACTGCGCCTTGCCGTAACGGGCGCTGTCGGCGTCGAACTTGCGCTTGAGCGTGTCGAAGCTGCCGGACGACTGCACCGCGGCTATGTAGGTGCCGCGGTCCTTGAGCAGCGGCGCCAATACCTCGCTGTACCAGCCGGTGCCGGGGGTTATCTCGATCACCGTCTGGTCCTGGCGCAGGCCGAAGAACTGCAGGGTCTGGCGCGGGTGGCGGTAGCGGTCGCGGGCACTGTTGGCCGGGTCGCGCCAGGTGCCCTTGAGCACGCTGGCGAAGGTCTTGTCGCTGATGGTGGACGGCGGCGCCACGGCCGCCAGGGTCAAGGCGAAGGCGGGGGCGGCGCACGCCAGGGCAATAGCCGCGAGCAACGGACGTTTCATGACGATCCCTGTAGGCGAAAAGACGATTCCCACAGCGTAGCAGCATCGCTCTTGTGGGAGCTGGCTTGCCAGCGAGGTTTCAGGGCGTCAACAGCCCGCTGGCAAGCCAGCTCCCACAAGAGCGATCAACGCCTTGTTGCGCTGGTAGCGCACCAGCCGGTCGGCCAGCGCCTGCGGCATATCCTTGGCCAACGCAAAACCCAGCCGCTGATAAAACGCCGTCAGCGCCGGGTCGCAGAACAGCCACACTGGCCCGTCCACGCTGGCCACCGCCTGTGTCACCAACTGCCGCGCCACACCCTGGCCGCGACAGGTGTCGGCCACCAGCAGCCCGGTCAGCCAATGGCCGTCGGCCACCGGCGTCAGGTTCAGCGCGGCAATGATCTCGCCGTCGCGCGCCACCCAGGCCTGGGCCGCCTTGTCGCCGCGCATGGCCGAGCGCTGCTCGCGGTAGAACTTGTTCAGCAGCGGCCACAGCGCTGGCGCCAGTGGCGCGTAGTCGATGCTCATGTTGCCGGCCAGCCGCCGCCCAGGGCGCGGTACAACTGCACGCGGTCGAGCGCTACCTGGGTGCTGCTGTTCACCAGTTCGCTCTGGTTCTGCAGGCGGATGCGCTGCACGTTGAGCACGTTGATGAAGTCGATGGCGCCCTGGCGGTAGCGCTCCTGGGCCACGTTCAGGGCCATGTCGTTCTGCCGTACGGCTTCGGCCAGCGCGGCATGGTGCTGCTGTTCGGCGCGGTAGTCGGTGAGGGCGTTGTCCACTTCATGCCAGGCACCCAGCACGGTCTTCTGGTAATTGAGCGCGGCTTCCTGCTGCTGGTGCTCGCGCAGCTGCAGGGTGCCGGTCAGGCGCCCGCCCTGGAAAATCGGCAGGTACAGGCTGGGGCCGTAGTTCCACTGCCGCGAGTTCCAGGCGCCGAAGTTGGAACCGTCCAGGGCCTGGAAACCGAAGCTGGCGCCCAGGCTGATGCGTGGGTAGAAGTCGGCCTTGGCCACGCCGATGGCGGCGGTGGCGCGGTGCAGCGCCGCTTCGCTGGCCTGGATGTCGGGGCGCCGTTGGGCCAGTTCCGAAGGCAGGCCCAAGGGCACGTCCGGCGCGGCAGCGGGCAGCGGTTTCGGTGTTTTCAACTCGTCGGCCAAAGCGCCCGGGGCCTCGCCCAGCAGGTAACTGAGGGCGTTGATCAGGCGGTCCTGTTGGGCCTGCAGCATGGGCAGCAGGGCTTCGATGCTGGCCACCTGGGCCGCCGAGTTGGCGGTGTCCAGGTGCGTGGTCACACCGTTTTCCAGGCGGGTCTGGGTCAGGTCGCGGCTGCGCTTGGCGATGTCGAGGTTCTGCTGGGCGACCTGCAATTGCGTCTGTACGCCGCGCAGTTTGAGGTAGTCGCTGGCGGTTTCGGCGCTGATGCTCAGCAGCACGCCATTGCGCTGCGCCTCGCTGAGAGCCACTTCGGCATCGGCGGCCTCGACTGCACGGCGCACATGGCCCCACAGGTCCACTTCCCAACTGGCGTCGGCGGCGCTGTTCCACATCTCGAACGGCGCCTTGCCGCTCAGGTTGGAAGGGTCGAGCAGGCTGACGGCGCTGTTGCGTTCGCGCTGGTAGCTGGCGCCAAGGGCCACGCCAGGCAGTTGCTGGGCGCCGCTGACCTGGCGCATGGCGCGGCTCTGCTCAAGCCGGTTGCTGGCAACGCGCACGTCGAAGTTGGCCTTGGCCGCGCGCTGCACCAGCGAGCTCAGCTGCGGGTCGCCCTGGGTCTGCCACCACTGGCTGTCGACTGCGGCGGCGGCCTGGGCCTGTTGCTGCCAGTGCGCGGGCAATTGTGGCTGGGGCTTATGGAAATCGGGGCCGACGCTGCAGGCACCGAGGCTGGCCATGGCCAGCGCAAGCAAGGGGCGTTTCATCTCAATGCTGCTCCTGGGCGGTGTCGATGCTGGCGACCACCGACATGCCGACGCGCAGTTTTTCCAGCTCTGGCTGGCCGGCGTCGAAGACGATTTTAACCGGGATGCGCTGCACCACCTTGGTGAAGTTGCCGGTGGCGTTGTCCGGGGCGATGGCCGAGAACGCCAGGCCGGTAGCCGGCGCCACGCTGTCCACATGGCCGGTGAAGGTACGCTCGGGGAAACTGTCGACATGGATGCGCACGGTCTGCTGCAGGTGCATGTGTGCCAGCTGGGTTTCGCGGAAGTTCGCCACCACGTAGGCGTCTTTCAACGGCACCACCGCCAGCAGCGGCTTGCCCGCCGCCACGTAGGCGCCTACGCGCACCGAGCGCTGGCCGACCATGCCGTCCTGGGGCGCGGTGATGCGCGTGTAGGACAGGTTCAGGTTGGCCTGTTGCAACGCCGCCTGGTCCTTGGCCAGTTGCGCCTGCGCCACTTCGCGCTGGGCCTTGAGCACGTCGAGGGTCTTCTGCGCGGCTACCTTGGCGGCGTCGTCGCGGTCGCGCGCCGCCTGCCAGCCCTGCAGGTCGGACTCGGCCTTCTGGCGTTCTTCCTGGGTACCGGCGCCGGCGTTGGACAGGTTGCGATAGCGCTGAGCATTGGCCTGGGCGAACGCCAGGGAGGCCGCGGTGGCGCGGATTTTTGCCGTGGCCTGGTCGATCTCGGCGCCCTGGCGCTCAATGCCGGCGGCCAGATTCTTCAGCTGCGCCTGGGCAGCGTCGACGTTGGCCGTGGCGGCAGCCTGGGTGGCCAGGTAGTCGCGGTCATCGATCTGCGCCAGCAGTTGCCCGGCGCGCACGGCCTGGTTGTCGGCCACGACCACCTGGGTGACCTGGCCGGCCACGCGCGGCGCCACCAGCACCGAATCGGCGTTGATGTAGGCGTCGTCGGTGCTTTCCAGCGAACCGTGGCTCAACAGTCGGTAGGCCCCGTAAGTGCCGCACAGCAGGATGGCGGCGGTGATCAGCGAAATGGCGGTTCTATGTTTCATGGGGATACCGGAGGTTGCGGTGGATAGGCGCGTTTGGGCAGGGTCAGCAATACCAGCAGCAGTACGGCGATCACGGCGGTCAGGGCCAGGAACGCGTCGCTGGCGGTGAGCACCAGGGCCTGGGCGTGCACGCGGTGGGCCAGGCCGGTTTCATCCAGCAGCGGTTCAAGCCCTTGGCGCACATTGCCCAGGCGGTCGAGCAGCACGTTGGAATGCAGGTGTTCGCGGGCGGTGACAAAGTTTTCCAGGGCCACCGCCGCCAGCACCGAGAACAGCGCGCGCAGGGTGTTGACCATGGCCGAGGCGAACGGCCCTTCCATGGGGTGGATAACCCCGGTGGCGAGCATCAGCAGCGGCACCACGATCATCGGTTGGCCGATGGCGTGCAGCGCCTGCAGCCAGTAGAAGTCGTCGCGAATCCAATCACCGGTCAGCAGCGCGCCGCCCAGGCACGCCACGGTCAGAATGGCCAGGCCGGCGGCGATCACGTAGCGGGCGTCCACCCAGTTGCGGTTGATCACCGTGGCCACCAATGGCGCCAGCAGCAGTTGCGGCAGGGCGATGCTCAGGGCCAGCGGCATGGTCTGCAGCGGCCGGTAGCCGTGCACGCCGGCCAGGTAGGCGGCGGGGATGGCGCTGCCGGCCAGGCTGACGAACATGAACAGGGTGAGGGTGGTGATGCCGAAGGCGAAGTTGCGGCGTTCCAGCAACTGCAGCTTGAACAGGGGCAGCGGGTGAAACCATTCGTTGAGCAGGAACAGCGGCAGGCACACGGCGGCGCCCAGCAGCAGCCAGCACACCAGGCTGGAGTCCAGCCAGTCCAGACGCTCGCCCTGGGTAAGCGCCACCACCAGCATGCTGATGCCGCCGCAACCCAGCAGCGCGCCGCGCCAGTCGACCTGCTTGAAGCGTTCCAGGCGTAGCGGGTCCTGGGGCAGGCCGTAGGCGATGCACGCCGAGCCCACCAGGCCGGCGGGGATGATCTGCCAGAACAGCAGGCGCCAGTCGGAGTTTTCCGTCCACAGCGAGGCCAGGGGCATGGCCACGTTGGGGCCGAACGTGGCCGTCAGGGCGTAGGCGGACAGCCCGTACAACTTGATGTGCCAGGGCAGGAAGCGCAGGGCCACGGTCATCAGCAGCGGTGGCAGGCAGCCGCCGGCCATGCCTTGCAGCACGCGCAGGGTCAGCAGGCTTTCCAGGTTCGGCGCCAGCGGGCACAGTGCCCCGCACAGGCTGAACAGCAGGGTGACGACAATGGCGAAGCGGCGCAGCGAAAAGGTCACCGCCAGCCACGGCGCAATCAGCATGGCGGAGACTTCGGCGGCGCTGTAGGCCGAGCTGATCCAGCTGCCTTCGTCATGGCCCAGGCCGAACACCCCCAGCACATCGGCCAGGGCAATGTCGGTGGCGCGGTCGTTGATGCCCGAGGTCAGGGCCGCGATCAGCACGCCGATCAGGCCGATTGCCAGGCGCCAGCCGAACGGCGTGGGGGCGGGTGGAGGTGCAGGTGCCGACACGAAAGAATTCCCGAGACGCGAGCGAGTAAGAGTGCGATAATTGGTACAGTGTACTGATCAGCGATACATGAGGCAATCCAGTGATGACGACCGACAACGACCGCAACGGCATTCAGGTGATCTCCCGCGCCGCCGCTATCCTGCGCTGCCTGGAAAACGAACCCGCAGGCCTGAGCCTGGGCGCCATCGCCAAGCGCATCGAGCTGCCGCGTTCCACCGTGCAGCGCCTGGTCGACGCCCTGGCGCTGGAGCAGTTGCTGGAAGTGCGGGGTGCCGGCGGCGTGTGCCTGGGGCCGGCGCTGATGCGCCTGGCTACCCACAGCCACGTCGATATCTCGCAACTGGCGCGGCCATTCATGGAGGACCTGTCGCGGCTGACCGGCGAAACCTCGGTGCTGCTGCACGCCAGCGGCGCCGACCTGTTGCTGCTGCATTCGGTGGTCTCGGCCAGCGAACTGCGGGTATCGCCCGGCACCGGCAACTTCCTGCGCATACATGCGTCGTCAGGCGGCAAGGTATTGCTGGCGCGCAAGACCGATGAGGCCGTGCGCGAGTTGCTGGAAGGGCAGATGGAGCAACTGACGCCGGCCACCCTCGACCTTGAACAGCTGCTGGCGCAACTGCCGCAGATTCGCGCCGAGGGTTTTGCTTATGACCGCCAGGAGCATGTACAGGGAGTGGGCGGTATTGCCACGTTGCTGGACACCCCCCAGGGCAACTACGCCATGACCGTGGTGGGGCCGGCCTGGCGCATCGAACAGCACCAGCTGCGCATTCGTGAGGAGTTGGGGCGCATCCGTGATGAGCTGAGCAATGCACTGCACAGCAAGGGCTGAATTATTGCAACTTTGACAACAGTGCTTGTCGTCACGTGCGCTTTATTCATGCTGGGGAAGTTGTATTCTATATATGTCCCCGCTGAAACATGAAACAGCGGTGACAGGTACTTCGTGTTACGCAAATAGTTCCAAACATTGTGTAACAACTTCTTCCAGCCCCAACCCGGCAAATGAAGTCAATCAGCGTGATTGCTTTAAAGGCCCCATTACCATGAAAACTCTTTTGATTGCCGCACTGGTCGCGTTCTCGACTGTTGCCGGCGCTGCCACTCTGCCCGCTGGCAATAACAACGTGCAGGAATATACCTACGGTACTCACCTTGATATTGCCAAGGTGGTGAGCATGACCTCGATCCCCGATGTGTGCGAAGTGGTGCCGGCGAAGATGACTTACCTGGACCACCAGGGCGAACGCCACACCATCGAATACCGGGTGATGGGCAACGGTTGCCAGGACAACTGATGCCGTGCGGCCAGGCCCTCGCGCAGTGTGCGGGGGCGGCGGGCCGTGACGTGGCCGTGCCCAGTGTAGTAAGGTCCACGCCAATTATTGCCCGCGGAGTGTTCGCTTGAAATCCCTTCCCTTGAAACCGCTGTATGTGGCCGGTCTGGCCACGCCATTCTGGTTGGCAGTTGCACTGCTGATTCTGGGTAGCCTGTACCCGGACTACAGCCAGTTTGAACAGTCCATGAGTGTATTGGGCGCGGTGGATGCACCGACGCACTTCATTGCACCGATCATTAATAACTTTCCGCTTGGGCTGTTATTCATTTTGTTCGGGGTAGGTGTTTACAAGACATTTCCGCAATCGGCACTGGGCCGTGTCAGTGGGCTGCTGATTGTGCTGCATGGCCTGGCCAGTTTCGTGACGGGCGACTTCGCCTGTGATGCCGGTTGCAGCCTTGATGATCCGTCGGCTGCCCAGCAAGTTCACCATATTGCCGGGCTGGTCATGGCCTGGAGCCTGATCGGCGCCAGCGCCATCTGGGCCTGGCTGGGCCTGCGCCTGGAAGGTTTCCGCGGCCTGGCGTTCTTCTCCATGGTGTTCACCCTGGCGGCGCTGGTGACATTGCCGATGGTGGCCATTTCGGCGAAGAACCTCGTGGGCCATGGCTTGTATGAGCGGGTGAATACCTTCGTGTCGGCCATCTGGACGGCCATCTTCGCGATCATCCTGCTGCGCCGCAAAGCATGATCCCGTAGCAGCGGCCGCAGGCCGCGTCCCCTAGGCACCGAGGTGTTGCGGGACGCGGCCTGCGGCAGCTGCTACAGGTTTTTCAGCGCCTGGGTTATGTCGCGTTCCAGGTCTTCGACGTCCTCGATTCCCACGCTCAAACGCACCAATCCCTCTGTCACTCCATATTGCCGCCGAATGTCTTCGGCCACTGCGCTGTGCGTGGTGGAGGCGGGGTGGCAGGCCAGCGAATCGGTATCGCCCAGCGAAACCGCCTGGGTCACCAGGGCCAGGCTGTCGAGGAAGGTGCGAGCGGCGGCCTTGCCGCCCTTCAGTTCGAACGCCATCAGCGCGCCGAAACGGCTCATTTGCCGCCGCGCCACGGCGTGCCCCGGGTGGCTTTCCAGGCCTGGGTAGAACACCGTGGTCACCGCCGGGTGCTCGTCCAGCAGCCGGGCGATGCGTTCGGCACTGGCGCAAGCGGCGTCCACCCGCAGCGGCAGGGTTTTCAGGCCACGAATCAGCAATGAGGCCTCGAAGGGGCTCAGGCAACCGCCGAACTGCTTCAGGCCCACGCCGCGAATCTTGTCCACCAGCGCCCGGCTGGCTACCACCACACCGCCGGTGGCGTCGCCATGGCCGCCGATGAATTTGGTCGCCGAGTGCACCACCACGTCGATGCCCAGGCTCAATGGCCGGGTCAGGCAGGGGGTGGCGAAGGTGTTGTCGGCCACCGTGACGATGCCGTGGGCACGGGCGATGCGCGCGGTCTGCGCCAGGTCGACGATGCCCAGCATGGGGTTGTCCGGGGTTTCGGCGAATATCAACCGGGTCTTCGGGGTGATCGCCGCTTCCAGTTGGTCTACCGTGGCCACGTGCAACGAGCGCACGCCGAAGCGTGGCAGCAGGTTGCGCATCACGCCTTCGGTGCCGCCGTACAGGGTGCCGACGTGAATCAGCTCGTCGCCGCTGGACACCAGGGCCAGCACCGTGGAGCAAATGGCGGCCATGCCGCTGGCAAAGGCCGCCGCGCTGTCGCCGGCTTCCAGGGCGGCCATTTTACCTTCGAACGCTGCCACGGTGGGGTTGGCGAAACGGCTGTAAATGTAACCCGGGCTCTCGCCGCTGAAGCGTTGTTCCCCGGTGTCGAAGTCGCCATAGGTATAGGCCGAGGCGGTGCTGATCGGCGTGGCGACGGCGCCGGTGCTTGGGTCGGGCGTTTGCCCGGCGTGGACGGCGAGGGTGCGGATCCCCAGAGTGCGCGCGGTGTCCTTGGCCATGTCTGGCTCCTTCAAGACGTTGTCCTGTCAGAGAGTAGACCGTGCCGCGTGGTATTCGTCCGTAAGCACTGCCAGCAATTCGGATGCGGGCAGGCTGCGCGCCTTGGCCGCCCCGGTGCCGGCCCAGTGTGCGGCAAACTCCGCCGAGCCGGCCTTGGCAGCAGCTTCTATCAGCTTCTTGCCGGCGTTGTAGGCAATGCCGAAACCGGGCACAGGCGGGTGCCCGGGCGCGCCCACCTCAAGCATGAAACGGTTGACGATGCCCCGCGCCGGCCGCCCGGAAATCACCTGGGTAAACGCTGTGCGCCCGGCGCGTGCGCTGCCCAGCATCTGCCGGTAAGCGGGGTTGGCGGCAGACTCGGGGCACAGCACGAACGCCGTGCCCAATTGCGCGGCCACTGCGCCCAGTGCCAGCACCTCGGCTATGTCGGCGCCGTCCATCAGGCCGCCGGCGGCGATGATGGGAATGTTCAGGTGTTCGCGGAACAGCCGCACCAGCTCGCGGGTGCCCAACTGCTCATCCGGCCCATGCTCGTCGAAAATACCGCGATGGCCGCCGGCCTCGGCGCCCTGCGCCACCACCGCGTCAATGCCGGCGGCTTGCACCCGCAACGCTTCTTCCAGTGACGTGGCGCTGGCCAGCAGCACGATGCCGGCCTGCTTCAGCGCATCGATGCGCGGTTGCGGCGGCAGGCCCAGGTGCAGGCTGACAACGGGCGGGCGTTCTTCCAGTAGCACCTGCAATTGCGCTTCGTCGTTGTACAGGCTGCTGTAGATGTCGTGCAGCGAGGCAGGCGCCTGGGCGCCGAATTCGGCGAAGAAGGGCTGCAGATGCTCAAGCCAGGCGCCTTCCACCTTGCTGTTCGGCGTCGACGGCCGATTGCAGAATACGTTGATGTTGAAGGGTTGCTCGGTCAGTTCGCGCAACTGGCGAATCATGCTTCGCCCTGCCTCGGCGTCCACTGCGGCAATCGAAATGGAGCCAAGGCCCCCGGCATTGCTGACCTGCGCGGCCAACTGGGGCGTGGCCGTGCCGGCCATGGGCGCCTGGATGATGGGGGTGCGAATACCCAGCAGCGTGCGTGCGTCAGTCATGATGCGGCCCTCCAGTGGTGTGTGCATGGCAGCATCCTAGAAGCCGCGCGGTTTTTAATAACCCCGCTCGCGCCACCAACGGACATGAACCCGGGAAATTTCCGCCGTGGGAGCTGGCTTGCCAGCGAGTTTTTCGGGCCCCAACCGCTCGCTGGCAAGCCAGCTCCCACAGCGCAATTTCGTCCAATACCAGGGCACGGGCTTCTGGCTCAATGACAGCTTCTTTCACCTGCCTTGCGGACACGTTACATGCAGTTCTCCAGCGGTTTCCTCTTGAGCCTCTCCCTGTGCCTGGACATTGGCGTGGCCAATATCGCCATGATCACCCTGGCCATGCAACGCGGTTACCTGCAAGGCTTCTGGCTGGGCCTGGGCACCTGTTTCGGCGACCTGGCCTACGCGATCCTGGCGCTGCTGGGCATGACCGTGTTGCTGCATTACAGCTGGGTGCGCTGGGCGCTGTGGGTGGGCGGTTCGTTATTGCTGGTGTATTTCGCGGTGAAGATGCTGCTCAGCGCCTGGCGCCACAACAGCGCCCTGCAGGCAGACGGCGTAGCCACCGCCCGCTCGGGGCTGAAGGAATTTGCCCGGGGCATCTTCCTGGCCATGTCCTCGCCCAGCGCCATCCTGTGGTTCGCGGCGGTGGGCGGCACGCTGATTTCCCGTTCGGGGGGCGGTGGCCTGCTCAGCGCCGGGCAGTTCCTGGCCGGGTTCTTCTGCGCCGGCGTGCTCTGGTGCGTGGCGATCTGCACAGCAGCCAGCCAGGGCGGCAAGTTGTTGGGGGACAGGTTGCTGCGCTATTCCTACCTGGCGTCGGCGGGTATTTTCGCCTGGTTCGCAGCCTATGTGATCGGCTCCGGCTACGAGGAATTCATCCTCGGCCAGGCGGCGGTTTAAATAGTCCGCACGCCGCTGGCGCAGGTGTTATACCTATTAGAACCATCCACCCAACAGGGGAGTGCGCAGCATGAAAGGCATGGATTCGAAAAAAGCGGCGAAGAAAAAACCAACCCGTACCGCTGAAGAGAAACGCGCTGAAAAACGCGCGAAAAAGTCTAACGTTTTTGGCCACTGACGCCCTGGCCAGGTACGACAGACGCCCGCCTACCCGCGGGCGTTTGTCTTGAAGGCCTGCGCATAGGCCTGCGGCGTCACGCCCATCACCTTGCGAAACGCATTGATGAAGTGGCTCTGGTCGTAAAACCCCAGCTCGCCCACTATCTGCAGTGAATGCTGCTGGCGGCGCAGGCGTTTGCGCGCTTCCAGCAGGCGCAGTTGCATCTGGTATTGCAGCGGCCCCAGGCCCGTCTGTTTCTTGAAGCAGCGCACGAAGTGGTATTTGCTCAGGCCCGCCACGCTGGCCAGCACTTCCAGGTCCACTTTTTCCCCAAGGTTGTCACGCAGGTACTCAAGGCTGCGCAGCACGCTGGCGTGCTGTTCCCCGGCCTTGCCGGGCCCTGGCTGCAGCCACTGGCACAGCAGGTGAATGAAGGCTTCTTCCTGCTCGGCGCGGTGGGCGGTGGGCGTGCGGGCGAAGTCGAGGATGGCGCGCTGCAGCCCGGCGTGGCGAAACACGCCCTGTTCGAACGTGCTGCCGGCCAGGTTGTTGTCGCGCACCACCTGTTCCACCGCCTGGGGCGCCAGGTGCAGGCTTATGTATTCGACGCCCTGTGGGCTGAACTGCGACGCCTGCATGGCCTGCGGGTTGTACAGGGTGATGGCGCCGGCCGGGGCTTCCAGGGCGTGGCCGTCCAGCCAGATATGCTCGATGCCGGTGAGGTTGGTGCCCAGCACGTATTCGTCGTGGGTGTGGCGGGGGAAGCTGGCGGCTTCGGCGCGAACCCAGCAGGCTTCGACCACGGCGCCGGCATGCCAGTCTTCGGTAATCAGGTTCATGCCGACTTTTCCGGGGTGCAGGAGGTCTGAACGTTAACGCAGGGGAATTTGCCCTGCAAGCGGGGGAACCGGCACGGCGCTTCGCGCGCCGGCGAACTGATGGGGCTTCAAAAGCTCGCTGGCAAGCCAGCTCCCACAGGCGGCCACTGCTACAGTGATTGCACACTCAGGATGCGAGGTATTCATGACAGGCATTGAACCCACCGGCATTGAGCCGGTGCGCTACGAGCAGGGCCGGGCGATGATCATCGCCGGCCTGTCCGACCGCTTCACCCAGGACACCACCAGCGGCATCGAAGCGCTGTGGCGCGAGTTCGTGCCGTTCCTGGGCAAGGTGCCCGGCCAACTGGGGCACGAGAGCTACGGCGTGTGCTGCAACCCGGACGGGGTGGGCGGTTTCGAATATATCGCCGGGGTGGAGGTGGAGACCGAGCAGGAACTGCCGCAGGATTTCCGCTGGATCAAGCTGGCGCCCCAGCGCTATGCGGTGTTCGAACACCAGGGGCATATTTCCGGCCTGGGCCAGACCTTCCAGGCCATCTGGCAGGTGTGGCTGCCCAATTCCGGGCTGGAAGCAGCTGATGCGCCCGAGTTCGAGCGCTATAGCGATGATTACGAGCCGGCCACCGGGAATGGCCGGCTGGAAATCTGGCTGCCGATCAAGGACTGACCGGCAGCGGCGCTCACTGGCCGGCAGTGAGCGCGCGGCGGCAGTCGTGGAACATGTCCAGGCCCGACTGGTACACACCCGTCTGAATCTGGAACATGCCCAGCACCGAGTGGAAGATGTTGTCGTGGCTGAGGTCGCCTTCGTCCTGCTTGGCCTTCAGGCAGCCGCGGTCGATGCCTTCCTGGGCCAGGGTGTCCTTGCCGAACCACATCACCATGGGCACGTGAACCTGGGTTTCCGGGGCGATGCTGTAGGGCGCGGCGTGCAGGTACATGCCGTTTTCGCCCAGCGATTCGCCGTGGTCCGACACGTAGATCATCGAGGTGTCGTACTTGTCCTGGTTCTGCTTCAGCAGGTCGATCACCTTGGACAGGAAGAAGTCGGTGTAGAGGATGGTGTTGTCGTACACGTTGATCAGCTCATCGTGGGTGCAACTGCCCAACTGGTTGGTGCGGCATACCGGCTGGAACGCCTCCTTGTCCTTCGGATAACGGTCGTAGTATTCCGGGCCGTGGCTGCCGTCGGCGTGCAGCACGATGATGGCGTTGTCCTTCAGGCCGTCGATGTAGTCCTGCAGGCCCACCAGCAGCGACTCGTCCAGGCAGTTGGTGCCGTCGCAGAAGGGGCTCTTCTGGTCCTTGGGAATGTCGTGGTTGGGAATGCGCAGGCAGGTGCCCTTGCAGTCGCTGTTGTTGTCCAGCCACACGGTCTGCACGCCGGCACGCTGCAATATGTCCAGCAGGCCCTCGTAGGTCTTGCCCTTCTTGTCGCTGTAGTCACTGCGCGGGAACATCGAGAACATGCACGGCACCGACACGGCGGTGGAGGTGCCGCAGGAATGCACGCGGGTGAAGTTGAGAATGTCCTGCTTCTTGAGTTCCGGGTTGGTTTCGCGCTCGTAGCCGTTGAGCGAGAAATGGTCGGCGCGGGCGGTTTCACCGACCACGAAAATCATCAGGTTCTTTTTCGGCTGGGCCTTGGCGGCCGCGCTCATCACCGCATCGGTCCCCACCTGCTGCACCACCACGTTCTCTTTGACCGAGTAACGCGACTTCGCCAGCTTGGTCACGGCATAGATGTAGTTGCTGGGGTTGATGAAGTGGGTGAGCTTGTCGGGCTGGCGGAAAATAGGCCCGTAGGTGGAGTAGAACGCCCCCACCGACACCGCCACCACCAGCAGGCAGGCCACCGCCACCAGCACCTTGTTCAGCAGGCCGGGGAAGAAGCGCCGGTATTGCACCGGCAGCCACCACACCAGCACCGAGGGGATAACGCCCAGCACCAGCAGGTAACCGAACATTTTCGGGCTAAGCAGCGCCTTGGCTTCTGCCGGGTTGGTCTCGATGACGTTCTGGATCATCACGGTGTCGATGGCGATACCGTAGTCGTTCATGAAGTAGGCCGCGGCCGCCGACGCCAGCGCGACGATGGTGATCACCGGCTTGAGCAGCGGCCGGAACGACACCAGGGTCAGCAGCAGGGTGAACGTCGCCCACAGGAACAGCCCGAAGGAAAGGTAGAAGCCCACGCGCTTGGGGCCTTCCAGGGTGATCAGGTTGCCCAGCGCCTCCCAGGTCGCCAGGTTGTAGAACAGCACCATGGCCAATGAAAACAACAATACCAGCCGTGTTGAACTGATCTGAAACCGTCTGCCCTGACTTGCCACCATCTTCACTGCTCCTCGCCTTCTTATTTGTGCTGTTACAAATCGTGTGCCCCTGCGGGGGCAAAAAAATTTAGCCTGTGCGCCGTCAAAAAAGCGTGAACTTGTAACATAGTTCAGGTGCTGGGCAGCGCCAGGCTCAACCGCCGTTCATAACCGTTGCGCCCGCGGTAACCGTTACCCGAGTCCACCCAGCCCAGGCGCGCGTACAGCGCCAGGGCTGCAACGTTGTCGGTGTCCACCGACAACATCAATTGCCGCACCCCGGGCCAGGCGCCCAGCGCCACCGCCGGCAATGCCGCCAGGCAGGCGGTGCCCAGGCCGCGGCCTTGCACGCGATGGTCCACCTGCAAGGCGTGCAGGGTAGCGGCATCTTCAGCAGCCCACGCCGCCAGGAAGGGCGCGCGCTTGAGCAGCAGGAACGCCACCGGCTGCCCCTGGGCCAGCAGCGCAAAGCCGCGCACGCTGGGGCTGGGCCGGTGCAGCAGGGTGTAGAGCGCGCTGTCGATGTCGCCACAGAACGGCCGCTGGCTGGCCAGCACCTGGATATCCAGCAACTGCGCCTGCTGCTGCTCGGTGAGCTGGGCATGGCAAACCAGATGTGTGTGCACGGTATAGGTCCGGTTGAACGGCCGCGGCCGCGTGAGGCGATGATCGCACGGGCTTGGCTCTTAATACCGGGAAGTTTATTCCCAATTGCGCTTTCGTCCTTTGACGGTTTTGCCGCCATAGTGGCGGTTGTCTGCGTAACAGCCCGCCCGCGAAGGAGAATAATAAAATGAGCCTTCACCCCCTGGACACGCCGCCTGGCGAATTCGAACTGTCCATTACCCGCTTGATCGATGCGCCCCCAAGCGTAGTGTTCCGTGCCTGGGTGGAGCCCGACCTGTTGCGCCAGTGGTGGGGCCCCCACGGCATGACCACGCCGGTGTGCGAAATGCAGCTGTGGGTGGGCGGCCTGTTCCACACGGTCATGCGCGCCCCCGACGGCACCGAATACCCCAGCGAGGGCGTGTTCCTGGAGATTCAGGCGCCGCACCGGCTGGTGTTCACCGATGCCTTCAAGCCCGGTTGGGTGCCGGCGGCACGGGCGTTCATGACCGCGGTCATCAGCCTGGAAGACCTCGACGGCAAGACCCGCTACACCGCCCGCGCCTTGCACTGGAACGCAGCCGACCGCCAGGCCCATGAACAGATGGGCTTTCACGATGGCTGGGGCCAGAGCCTGGACCGGATGGTGGAAGTGGTGTCGCGGCTGGTCTAGGCCGGCATGTGAAAACTGAACAGGGTGCCGGCCTCGGCGCTGGACGCCACGTGCATCTGGCCGCCATGGGCCACCGCTATCTGGTTGGCGATGTACAACCCCAGGCCCAGGCCGCTCTGCGGCGAGCCACTGGCGCGCCGCGAAAACGGCTGGAACAGCTGGGCCTGGATTGCAGGCTCGATGGGCGCGCCGTGGTTGTGCACCGCTAGCACGAACTGCCGGTCGCGCAGCTCGGCGCTAACCGTCACCACGCTGTCTTCGGCGCCATGGTAAATGGCGTTGGCCACCAGGTTTGACAGCAGTTGCGCCAGCCGGTCGCGGTCGCAACGCACGTCCAGCGTCTGTTCGATACGCAGGTCGATCTGCCGCTCGGGGTGTACGCGCTGCACCTCGTTCACCACGTGGGCGAAGGCTTGGGCCAGGTCCGGCCGCTGGGCAAGCTTGACGGTGATGCCATTGCCCAGGCGCCCACGGGCGAAGTCCAGCACGTCCTCCACCAGCTGCGCGGCGCGCTGGCCGGCGGTGAGGATGTGCTGGATGATGCCGCGGCTTTTTTCATCCTCGGTCTTGCGCAACAGCAGCTCGGCCCCGGCGCCGATGGCGAACAGCGGGTTGCGCAGGTCATGGCCGAGCACGGCGATGAACTGGTCGCGAAAATCGCCGATTTCGCGTTCCTGGAGCAGGGCGGCGGCGGTCAGCTGGTGGTGGTCATCGTTCTCCATCTGCAGCGCCAGCACCCGTGCGAACGACTCCATCATCGGCAGAATGGCGCTTTGCCGAAGGTTGGCCGGGCGCGGGTCCAGCGCGCAAATGGTGCCGAAGAAGCTGCCATCGGTGCGCAGTACCGGCACGGAAATGTAGCTTTCGAACTGGTAGATGCGCGGGGTGTGGTGGGCGCAGTACTGGGGGTCGCTGCTGGCCTGGTCGATGACGATGGCCCGGTGGTTGCCCTGGATCTCGTTGCACAGGGTGGTGGCCAGTTCCAGCTCGCCGCCCACCCCCAGGCCGAAGCCCAGGTCGTCGCGCACGGCGCAGGCGGTCCAGTGGGTGTCGGTGACCCGCGCCACGGCGGCGAAGCGCATGCCGGTGGTCTCGCAGATCACTTGCAAAATGGCGGGGACGGCGTTGATGCGGCCGATGGTGGCGATGTCGGCGGCCAGGGTGTTCGCCATGATGAGCCTGCTGGTGAATGAGGAAAAACTCAGGAAGTGTTGAATTTCCCAAAGTCTGGCCGGCAAGTCGAGCGATTTTCACCGTAGCAGCGGCCGTAGGCCGCGTCACACGCGGCGCGGTGTGTCAGGTGTGGCGCCGACGCGGCCTGCGGCCGCTGCTACGGTCAGGGGAGTTCGGGGACCCGTGGGGTCCTGCTGGGCAAGGCGCCAATGCCCAACAGCTCCGTCAACGATTGCCGGTCCACCGGCCGGCTCATGAAGTACCCTTGCACCTCGTGGCACTCGTCGTTGCACAAGGTTTGCAACTGCTGCTGGTTTTCCACGCCCTCGGCGGTCACGGTCAGGCCCATGGCCTTGCCCAGGCTGATGATGGCCTGCACCACCGCGCGGTCGCTGTCGGTGCTTTCCAGCGCCGCGATGAAGCGCTTGTCTATTTTCAGGCTGTCGAACGGGTAGGTGCGCAGGTAGCCCAGCGATGAATAGCCCGTGCCGAAGTCGTCCATGTTCAGTTTCACGCCAAGCTCCTTGAGGGCGGTCAGGGTGCCCAGGGCGTTTTCGATGTCGTGCATCATCACGTTTTCGGTCACCTCCAGCTCCAGGCGGTGCGCCGGCAGCTGGGTCTGCACCAGGGCGTCACGCACCTCGCGCACCACGTCGCTGCGGGCGAACTGCGCCGGCGACAGGTTCACTGACACCATCAGCGGCGCCGGCCAGTGGCGGGCGGCGTCGCAGGCTTCACGCAGTACCCAGCGGCCAATCTGCACGATGAGCCCGGTTTCTTCCGCCAGGCCGATGAACGTGTCGGGCGCCAGCAGGCCATGGACGGGGTGCTGCCAGCGCACCAGCGCCTCCACCGACACAATCTCCATGCCGCACAGGCGGTAGCGGGGCTGGTAGTGCAGCACGAACTCCTGGTTCTTCACCGCCAGGCGCAGGTCCTGTTCCAATTGCCGGCGGTGTTGCATGCGTTCGCGCATGTGCGTGGCGAAATAGCGCCAGGTGTTCTTGCCGTCGGCCTTGGCCTGGTACAGCGCGATATCAGCGCAGCGGATCAGCTCGTCAGGGTCCAGCCCCTGGTGCGCCGATTGCGCGATGCCCAGGCTGGCGCCCACGTGCAGCGGCTGCGCCTGGTAGTCGATGGGCTGGTGCAGGCTGTCGATCAGGCGGGCGCAGAAACGGTCGATTTCCTGGTGGGTGGCCATGCCGTTCAACACCAGCACGAACTCGTCGCCGCCCAGCCGCACCACCAGGTCCCGGTCCCGGGTGCAATCGCGCAGGCGTGCCGCCACTTCCAGCAGCACGGTGTCGCCGGCGCCGTGGCCGAAGCCGTCGTTGATGGGTTTGAAGCTGTCCAGGTCCAGCATGATCAGGGTCACTACCAGCGGGCCTGGCTGGCCGCGCAGGTTGTCGAAGTAGCGCGCCAGCTGGTTGCGGTTGGCCAGCCCGGTAAGGGCATCGTGCATCGACAAGTGCTGGATTTGCGCGTGGGCGGCTACCTCGTCGGTGATGTCGCTGGCGGTGCCACGGTAGCCCACTACCTGGTGGTCACTGACGATGGCGCGCGCCGCCAGCCGGCAGTAACGCAACTGCCCGCCGTGGTCGCGGTAGGCGCAGCGCAGGGTCGTGCTGGCCGGGCTGTCGTCGAGGCTGTGGAGCCAGCTCGCCAGCGGCGTGGTCTCGCAGTGCAGCAACTGGTCGATGGTGCGGTGCACCCAGTCCTGGCTGGCGTAGCCGGTGACGGCGGCGAAACGTGCCGACAGGTAGTTGATGCGGCAATGGTGGTCGGTTTCCCAGATCCAGTCCGAGGCTGCCTCGGCCACCGCGCGGAAACGTTCCTCGCTCGCCTCCAGCGCCCGGTTGGTCTGTTGCAGGCGGGTGTAGCCATCTTCGATCTGGCGCGCGGTGCGCAGGGCGTAGCGGAAAAACCAGGCCATCAGCAGCGCCAGCACCACAAACGCCGCCACCAGGGTCGGCAGCACTTGCCACAGTAGCTGGTTGCCCGGCTGCGGAGCGCTCCAGGTCAGGTCGTAGCCGGTGTCGCCCAGTGGCAGCCGCGGCTGCCCGGGTCCGCCGGTGGCGTGGCTCTGGACGGACAAATCCTTCAGCCCGTAGCTTTCGCCCAGCGGGCGCAGCTTGGCGGGGGTCAGCAGGTCGGCGAACAGCAGCACCGAGGTGTCGGCGGGTGCTGGTTGCGGGCCATCGTCGTCGGGCAGTATGGGCGAGGCGCTGAGCAGCGCTGGCCAACCGTTGAACATCACCACGGCAGTTACCGCCGGGGCGCCGGGCAGGGCGGCCTGGGCCTGCTGGATCAGCGTGCGCAAGGGCGTGGCGATGAAGTCGGTAACCGGCGCGTTGCTCAGTTGGCCTTGGTACAGGCTGTACTTGGTGCCACGGCTGTCCACCACGAACACGCCTTCATAACCGTGCTGGCTGTACAAGGCCGGGCCCAGGTTGCGCTCGCTGTAGGCCCACTGGCGGTCCACCGGGCCGTCGAGGTGCTGGAAAGCGGTGTTCCACACGCCCAGGCCGCTGACCAGGCTGGCCGATGTGGCCTGCCGGGTGTCCAGGGCTTTCTGCGCGTAGAAGGTGGATGTGTGCCGCTGCTCGGCGTTGAGGCCGTTGGCGATCTGCACCAGCATGGCCATGGCCGCCAGCAGCGTCAGCGCGAACAGGCACGCGACAATGGCCAGCAGCTTACGGGTGAACACCTGGTGTCGCGGCGCTGCGAGTGTGCTGTCCATGGATCAGGCGCATCCTTGTGGCACATGCCGGTGGCGGAAGGGCGCACAGCATGAAGACGTCCTGATCTATAGAAGCAGCTGGATCCAGTTTTGTTCCTGCCGATCGTCCGATTGTCGGGTCAGGTGAGCAACAGCAGGTCGGCGGCGCAGATATTCACGCGATTGCGGCCGGTGTTCTTGGCCACGTACAGGGCCTTGTCGGCCTCGTCCAGCCAGGCGGCGGCATCGTCCAGTTCCAGGCGGCAGGCCGCCAGGCCAATGCTCAGGCTCACGCGCAGGGGCTCCACCTGGTGGTGGCGGTAGCCGTGGAACACCAGGCGCACGCGCTCCATCACCTCGCAGGCCTGGGCAATGGTGATGCCCGGCAGGATCACGCAGAACTCATCGCCGCCGTAACGCCCGGCAAGGTCGGTGTCGCGCAGGTTGCGCTGCAGTTGCAGGCTGAGGTGGCGCAGCACTTCGTCACCAACAATATGGCCGAAGGTGTCATTGATATCCTTGAAATGATCGATGTCGATCAGCGCCAGCACCGCCTGGCTGTGGTCATGGCGGCATTTGCGGAATTTGCTGCTGAGGGCATCCTTCCAGGCGCCGTGGTTCAGCAGCCCGGTCAGGCTGTCGGTACGGCTCAGCGCGCTGAGGGTGCGCTTGTGTTCCGACAACTGAATGGCCAGGCGGTAGCACACCCAGCCTACGGCCAGCGGGTAGAGGGTGAGCATCGGCAGGCAAGCCAGCACTTGAGTGGGCGTCGACTGCGGCGCCCAGCCCAGGCCGAACAGCGTGACAGCCGCAAGCATGCCCAGCAATTGCGCGCCCAGGCCATGCAGGAACAGGCGCAAGCCGCCGCCGGCGACGTTGTTCATTGTGACCATGGACAACAGGGTGATTGAAGGCAGTGGGTTGAAATGCAGCACGGCGACCCAAAATCCACAGAACAGGGCGTCGCATAGCAGGTTGCGCCGCTCGGCTTCGAATGGCGCCGGGGACCTGCGCGCCAACTGGTAGGCAAGGTGCGGCCACACCAGGCCGTTTACGGCCAGCAGTGCCAGCAACCAGGCGGGCGGCGCCAGGGGGTAGATCCCCGCCAGCACACTGATCAGGCAAAGGGCGGTACCCAGTACTCGCGGTGCATAGATGCGTTTGGCAAATGACAGCCCCTTGCCGATGCGGTTTTCCATAAGTCGAGTTACCGGGCTGATTGCAGCCGTGTTCTTGTACAGGGTGGCGGATTTTGTAGAGTTTGTGCGGTTTATCGCATAAATAATGTGGAGATTGGCAGTGGCCTTGCAAGCCATTTCAACGGTAATTCGTTCCGTAGTGGCATAAGGACACGCACTGTAACACCCAAGGGCTTTCCCCAGGCGGGAGTAGGGGTATCCTCTACCGCCTCGGCAGGCCCGAAGCGGGGCGCACACGTTGTCGTCCTGAACCTTGGAGTACTGTGAATCATGGCTCAATCGTCATTGAACGCCGCCGAAGTCGCTGCCACAGGGGCGGCAGATGCCTCCCGGCGAGTGGACGGCCAATACCGCAACACCACCGTGCTGCCCCGTGACGGTTTTCTCAAGAAGCTGCGCATCGGGTTCAAGTACCTGTTGCTGCGCAAACCGCCAGGCACCCGTCCGCATCAGGAAATTCCTGTACAAAACCTGGACAAGGAACAGTTGCTTGCATCGCCTGATGACAGCCTCTGGCGCCTGGGGCACTCCACCCTGCTGCTGAAACTGCGCGGGCGCTTCTTCATCACCGACCCGGTATTCGGCGAGCGCGCTTCGCCGGTGCAGTGGGCGGGGCCCAAGCGCTTTCACCCGCCACCGCTGACCATCGAACAGTTGCCGCCTATCACGGCAGTCATCCTCTCCCACGACCACTATGACCACCTGGACGAAGGCGCCATTCGCCAACTGGCCGGCAAGACCGAGTATTTCCTCACCACCCTGGGCGTGGGCGACCGGTTGATAGCGTGGGGCATTCCCGCCGCCAAGGTGCGCCAGCTGGACTGGTGGCAAGAGACCGAAGTGGCCGGCACGCGTTTCGCTGCCACCCCCACCCAGCATTTCTCCGGGCGCAGCCTGTTCGACAGCAACAGCACGCTGTGGGCCTCGTGGGTGATCATGGAGCCCAACCTGCGGGTTTTCTTCAGTGGCGACTCGGGGTACTTCGACGGTTTCAAACAGATTGGCGAGCGCTACGGGCCCTTCGACCTGACGCTGATGGAGACCGGCGCCTACAACGTCAACTGGCCCAGCGTACACATGCAGCCTGAAGAGAGCCTGCAGGCGCACCTGGATGTACGCGGGCGCTGCCTGCTGCCGATTCACAACGGCACCTTTGATCTGTCCTCGCACAACTGGGAGGAACCGTTCCAGCGCATCGTCGCCCTGGCGCACGCCAAGGGAGTACCGGTCAGCACTCCGCAGATGGGCGAGCGGGTGGACCTGCGTGCGCCGCAGCAGGGCCGGGAGTGGTGGGAAGGGGCGCCGGCTGATGCTGCCGACGTAGCCACCAACCCTTGAGCATGACCTGTGGGAGCTGGCTTGCCAGCGAGATGTTTAAAAACTCGCTGGCAAGCCAGCTCCCACGCGTTACATCTTTTTGGTTTTCGCCTTCGGTTTGTCCGGCGGTGGCGTGCTGCTGTCGCTGCGGATTTGCGCGTGGCTGATCAGCGCGAAGATGAAGCTGCCGCCAATGATGTTGCCCGCCAGGGTCGGCGCGGCAAACCCCAGCCAGAAATCCCTCCAGCCCAACTCGCCGGCCCACACCAGGTAGGAAACCTCTGCCGAGCCGACGACGATGTGGGTGAAGTCCCCCAGCGCCATCAGGTAGGTGATGAGGATGATGATCCACATCTTCGCGCTTTCCTGGGAGGGGATCATCCACACCATGGTGGCGATCATCCAGCCCGAGACAATGCCCTTGGAGAACATCTGCGACAGGTCGTTTTCCATCACCTTGCGGCCGATTTCCAGGAAGGCCTGATCGGTTTTGCTGTCGAAAATCGGCAGGTGCAGCATCACGTAGGACACCAGCAGCACCCCCACCAGGTTGCCGGCCAGCACCACGAACCACAGCCGCAGCAGCTTGCCGACGTTCACCAGGGTAGGGTGGCTCATCAGCGGCAACACAGCGGTCAGGGTGTTTTCGGTGAACAGTTGCTGGCGGGCCAGGATCACCGCCAGAAACCCGGCTGAATAGCCCAGGCTGGCAATCACCTTGCTGGCCTCCACGTCTGGCAGCCGTGAGTTGAACAGCCCCATGGCCATCAACGAGAGGCCCATGGTGAGCCCGGCCGCCAGCGCCGACCACCACAGCGCGGCAACGTTGCGCGACAGTTCGTGTTCGCCCTGGGTGCGGATAATTTCGTGCAGCACCGCCGCGCGTGGCGGCTGGTTTTCATGGACTTCCTGTTCCTCGTCGGGCGACAGGCCCGGGGTCTTGCCTTGCTGACTGTCCATGGGGCTCCTGACTGCGTGCGAGGGACCGGCAAATGCCTATGAAGATGACCCTCGCCGGCCCCTGAAAGTTGCGTCAGCCAGCGCCCTGCACAGCCTTCAGGCCAAACAGCTGGTGCAGCGCACGGGCATAGTCGGCGCTGCCCAGGGTCATGCTGTTCAAGTGGGTGGCGCCGGGCACCAGCAATAACTGCTTGGGCCCGTGGGCGGCGTCGTACAGCGCCTGGCTGAAGCGCGGCGGCACGTAGCGGTCGTCGGTGCCGTGGACGATCAGCACCGGCAGGCCGATGGTGCCGATCTTGTCGATGGAATCGTATTTCTCGGACATGATCCAGCGCACCGGCAGCGAGGTATGAATGACCGCTGCGGCCGCGTCGCCGAGGTCGGTAAAGGTGGACTCGATGATCAGCCCGGCGGCTTGCGGTTCGGGTTGCCGAGTCAGGCGCTGGGCCAGGTCGATGGCAATGGCGCCGCCCAGGGAATGGCCGTAGATGAAGCGCTTGTCGGCATTGGGCTGCAGCTGGCTCATGCGCTGCCACGCCACCTGCGCGTCTTCATACACGCTGGCCTCCGACGGCAGGCCGCCGGGGCTGTCGCCGAAGCCGCGGTAATCAATGGCCAGTACCGAGAAACCCAGGTTGCGCAGCTCGGTGATGCGCCGCACCTGGGCGGTGAGGTTCCAGCGTGTACCGTGCAGGTAAAGCACCGTGGGCGCATTCCTGCCCGGTGCCGGCCACCACCAGGCGTGCAGGTGTTGGGCGTGGTCCAGGGGGATGTTCATCTGCTGCACACCTGCGGGCACGCCGCTGAACCAGCTGGCGGTGCCGGGTTCGATGCTGTACAGCAACTCGCGCTCCTTGAGGGCCAGGCGTGAGCAACCATAAGGCAGGGCCAGCAGTACCAGCACCAGCAGGCTCAGGGAGCGCCAGCGACGGCGGATCAGCGAGGGCATGGTGCCTCCTGAACGAATGGAATGAACAGGGCCCGAGTGTACTCAGCGGCAGCGTTTCCCGGTAATGTCGGTGTATTTCCAGTCATTGCGAGGCTGTCCCCATGTTGTATGACGCGCGTGGCAACCGCTACGTTGTGAGCACCCCTGAAAACCTGCGCAGCCTGGGCATCGCCGTGCCTGCCGATGCCGCCCGTGCCGCTGCCGAGCGCGAGCAGTGGGCGCAGGCCGCCATCGGCGCCCTGTGTGACTGGCCCGCAGGCACGCGGCCCGCTGGCGCCAAGGGCCACCGCAGCGATGGCCTGCTGGTGGGGCCGTTCCAGGCGCAGGCGCCGTTCGACCTGTTGATCGTCAACACCGACGGTAGCCTGGCCGAGCGCAGTGGCAACGGCTTGACCATTTTTTCCCAGGCGCTGCGCGATGGTGGCCAGGTTGACGGCGAGCAGGCGTTCACCCTCAACGTGCACCATGACAAAACCGATGCGCTGTCGCCAGTACCGGTCAGCGCAGAGCCGGCCGACGTCGACGGCGTGCAGGGCTTCTGGCTGGATCTCGGCGCGCCGGCGTTCGGGCCCGGCGCCGTGGGCGCCGAGCAGGTGCAGCCGGCGGCGTTCAACCAGCAGCAGGTGTGCCGCGTGCCGGGCCTTGCGGCCATCGACCAGCGCTGGCAGCGCAGCGTGTTCGTGCGTATCGGCAACCCGCACTGCGTGACCTGGCTGGACGGCCCCGATGCCTTGCCGAGCATGGCCCAGCTGCGTAGCCACGAATTGGATGCCGCCTTGACCGAAATCGCCTATTCGCGCAGCGGTGGCCAGGGCAAGGGCCTGCCGTGCCCGGCCGGCATCAACCTGCAATGGGCCGCCTGGCGCGGGCCGCAACACCTGGAGGCGCGGGTGTTCGAGCGCGGCGAGGGCGCTACCGAATCGTCCGGCACCAGCGCCACTGCCGTGGCCTGCGCGGCCTGGCACGTGGGGCTGGTGCAGGCCGGCCAAGTGAAGGTGCAGATGCCCGGCGGCACCGCACCGTTGAAACTGCAGGCGCAGCAGGGCGAATTGGTGGCGGTGCAACTGTTCGGCACTGCCAGCCTTCAGCCATAATCGGCGTATTGCCCTGTAAGGATTTTCTCCATGACCAATGGATGGCTGCGCCCTTGTGTGCTGTCGCTGAGCCTTCTGGCCAGCGCGGTCCAGGCCCAGGTGTACACCGGCACCCTGGGCTCCATGCCCGTTGTGGTCGACCTCGACCTGAGCAACCCCGAGCAGGTCAGCGGGCGCTATTTCTACGAGAAATACCACCGCGACCTGGCCCTGTCCGGCACCCTGGCCGACGCCCAGCTGACCCTGAGCGAAGGCCTGGACGACAACAGCGACACGCCGCGCCCGCAGCTGCAGTTGCGCCACCGCAGCGACGACGGCTGGGAAGGCGAGTGGCAGAAGGTGGGTGGCAAGGCTCTGAAAGTGCAGCTCAAGCCCGCGCAGATCCCTGACACTGCGGCCGGCGCCGACCCGTTCTGGACACAGTTGCGCGACAACGCGCCCTACGATTACCTGCGCCTGCTGCAACTGCCGCTGGTGAACGGCAAGCACGACAGTTTCATGGGCTACCCGCTGCAGTGGCGCGGCGAGCCCAACTCGAAGATCCAGCTGTTCGAAGTGGAATCCGGCTACCCCGAGCCGCAATTGACCCGGGTCAACCAGGCCTTGCGTGCGCGGTTGCTGAGCGAGGTGGTCAGCTACCACGAGTGCATGCTGGGCAGCACCCGTTTTGGCGAGGGCGAGTACGACCAGACCGTGACGCCCACCTTCCTGTCGCCAGCGGTGGTCAGTGTCAGTGTCTACACCAGCTACTACTGTGGCGGCGCGCACCCGGACTTCGGCGATGCGCCGATCAACTTCGACGTCAACCACGGCAAGCCGTTGTCGCTGGAGGATGTGTTGTGGGTGGGGGAGGGCCCGGCGTTCCATTACGACGACCGCGAAGGCGCGCAGCAATCGGAAGAAGCTGACGTGGATTTCGACAAATTCTCCAGCTACCGGGAGAAATTCCTGGCGCCATGGCTGGTGGAACAGTTCAAGCAGCTGTACCCCAACGAGATGAAAAAGCCTGCGGATGAAAACGACTGTGACTACAGCGACCCGCAGGTGTGGAACTTCCCCACCTGGCACTTCACCGCCAAGGGCATCGCCTTCGGCCCAAGTTTTGCGCGGGTGGCGCGAATGTGCGAAGGCACCGAGTGGTCGGTGCTGCCGTATGGGGTGGTGGCGCAGCATCCGGGTGGGGTGAAGCTGGCGTTGCCGGCGAACTGACACCGGCGGCTACAGGGTTATAGCGAAAACCGCCCCAGCATTCCGTCGAGCTCCACCGCCAGGCGCCCCAGTTCCTGGCTGGCGGTGCTGGTCTGCGCCGCGCCGCTGGCGGTCTGCATCGACAGGTCGCGAATGCGCACCAAATTGCGGTCAACCTCCCGGGCCACTTGCGCCTGCTGTTCGGCTGCGGTGGCAATCACCTGGTTGCGCTCGTCAATACCGGCCACCGACCTTGAGATACTGCCCAGCACGTCCTTGGCCACCTGCGCCCGCTCGCGCGTGCGGCCGGCCTGGGCGGCGCTTTCCGCCAATGCCTGCACCGTCTGGCCAGTGCCTTGGTGAATGCCCGCCATCATCTGCTCGATTTCCCGCGTCGACGCGCCGGTGCGATGCGCCAGGCCGCGCACCTCATCGGCCACCACGGCAAAGCCGCGGCCCGCCTCACCCGCTCGCGCAGCTTCGATGGCGGCATTCAGCGCCAGCAGGTTGGTCTGGTCGGCGACGTTGCGGATCACCTCCAGCACCTTGCTGATGCCCTGGGTTTCGGTGGCCAGCGCCTGGGCGCGCAGGCTGGCCTGCTCCACCTGGTCGGCCAGGGCACCGATGTCGGCCATGGTCTCGTCCAGCTGCTGCTGGCCTTCGCGCACGGCGGTGCTGGAGCTGCGTGACTCGGTGGAGGTTTCCACCGCGTTGCCGGCCACTTCCTCTACCGCCTGGCTCATCTGCGTCACGGCGGTGGCGGCCTGCTCGATCTCGCTGTATTGCTGCTGCAGGCCCTGGGCGCTGTCGTGCATGATGGCGCCCATCTCCTGGGTGGCCGAATTGAGCCGGCCCACGGCGCCACCAATCTGCTGGATAACCCCGTGCAGCTGGTCGCGCATGTGCCCCAGGGCCTGCAGCAGTTGCGCCACTTCATCCTGGCCATGGGCAACCACCGGCTGGCTGAGGTCACCGTTGGCCACGGTGGTGGCCACCTGCAAGGCCTGGCGCAGCGGCCGGGTGATGCTCACGCTCAGGCGCCAGGCCTGCAGCAGCATCAATGCCAGCGCCACGGCGATGGCGATGGGCAGTATCAGTTGCACCTTGCCGAAGGTGCTGGCGGTGTTGTCCAGGGCCTGGGCGCTGGTCTGCTTGTTCAGTTCGCGCAGCAACTGCACCTGCATGTCCATCAGCGCGCCCTGGTTGGCCAGGCCGTTGTTGGACAGGTTGGTGGCTTCGCTCAGCTGCTTCTGTTCCACCAGGTCAATGGCCTGCTTGAACAGGCTTACAAACTGTTGGGAAGCATCCTGCAGCAGTTTGATCGAGTCACGCTCGGTGCCTTCCGGTACCTTCGCCAAATACTGGGCGAAACCCTGCTCCACCTCGGCGCTGAGCTGCTGCAGGTTGATCTTGCGGTTCACCAGCTCCGCCGGGTCGTTGGCATACACCAGCAGCAGGGCGGCCTCGGTGCGCATCTTGCCCAGGTCAATGGCGATGGCATCGGCCTGGGCGATGCTTGAAAGCGGCCCCTGCTCAATCAACTCACCCTGGTGGCGAATGTGCTGCATCGCCGCCAGGCACAGCCCGCCAAGCCCGGCCAGCAGCAGGGCACACAGGCCGAAGCTGGCCAGCAGGCGCTTGCCGATGCTCATGCGGCGCAGCAGGGCAGGGCGGTGGGAGGGCTTGCGGCGCAGGGAAAAACGAAGGTTCACGGCGGCTGACTCAATTGAAAACGACGCCAGCGTTTGTAACAGTCGCGCATGATGGCTTTATGACACTTCGCTGTTTCGGCGAAATAAATTTGTCATCCAGGCCATGCTTCCCACGGTGAGCCGTCATAATGCCGCCCACATATTGCCCAGCGGACTACGTTGCGCGGTAAATCGACTTACACTGTTAACTATCTCCCCACGGCCCTATCCAATGAACACTCCAAGCGCTGCACCCCTGACCGACGCCCAATGGGACTTTATCGAGTCGATGCTTGAGCAACACAAAAGCGAAACTTCCGTCTGGAACACCTCGGAGCTGGACGGCTACCTGACCGCGCTGGTGTCCGGCCCGGTGGTGATTCCGTTTGAAGAGTGGTTCGAGGCGCTGTGGGGCGGCGTCGAATTCCTGCCCAAATGGGAAAGCGATCAGCAGTCCGACCGCTTCATCAGCCTGGTCGTACAGCACATGAACGAAATCGCCGGCAAGCTGATCGAAAACGCCGAAGAGTTCTCGCCCATCTTCATGGAAGACGAGCACGAAGACGGCCACTTCACCCTCAGCGTCGAAGACTGGTGCTTCGGCTACGAGCGCGGCGTGGTCATGGGCGACGGTTGGCCAGGCCTGCCGGAAGAGGAGCAGGAGCTGCTGGCCGGCATCCTTATCCACACCTACGACGACGAAACCGAAGAGGAAGAAATCGACCCGGAAGAAGCCGCCGACATGGTCTGCATTGGCGCGCTGACCTTGCACGCCTACTGGCTGGCGCAGCGCAAGCCGAGCGAGCCGGTGCGGGTGGGCGAGAAGGTTGGGCGTAACGACCTGTGCCCGTGCGGGAGCGGGAAGAAGTTCAAGCAGTGCTGTTTGCACTAAGGTCGGTTTCCGTCGCCCTGTAGCCGCTGCCGAAGGCTGCGCTGGCCCTGAGCCTCACCGGATATGTCCAGTGTGATCAGGGCCACGGCAACGCCTGCATTAGCCTCACTTCCCCGCCACAATCCTCTTCACCACCGCGTCATGCCCCTTCTGGTCATCCGCCCGCGAAATCACCTGCACGATTGACATGCTGGTGCCAGACCCGGCAATGAAGGTGCTCGACAGCGTGCGGCCGCCGCCCTGGGTGGCGGTGCTGTCGATTTCACGCACGCCCAGGCCCTTGATGGTGAATTCCTTCTCGCCAGTCTTCTTGAAGTCCGGCAGGCCGGCGCTTTGCTGCTTGACGAAGTCCTGCACGGCCGCGTCCAGGAACTCCGGGTCATAGTCGCCCACGCTGGCCTGTTGCGGGGTGGGGCCTTCACTGGCCATCACTACGCGCTTTTCCTTTTCGCTCTGGTACAGCGTGCCGCTGGCGCCAGTGGTGCCGTCCTTTTCGTCACCCGCCTCCATGCTGTTGGCCACGAAGCCGGCCGGCAGGGTGAAGCTGAACTTGCCCTTGAGCGTCGACACCTTTGGCCCGGCGGGCGTCGGCTTTTTCGCAGGCGTGGTGTGCTTGGCGTGGGTGTGGGTCTGCGCCATGGCCGGTGCGGCCAGCGCCAGGGCCGCGGCGATCAGCGCGGCGTGGGAAAGCGTGCGAAACATCGGTTACTCCTGAACAGCCGCACCACCTGGGGGCGGGGCACGGCGCGGGGAAGCAAGGGTGCTGCAAGCTCAGGTCGCGCGCAAGTGCAGCGCGTCAGGGGCAGAGTTTTTCCTTGGCGCAGTCGGCGGCCTTGCGCACGGCCGCGCACCAGTCGTTGTCATTCTGTTGGCTGGCCGGCATGGCGGCGCACTTGGCGCGGGCGTCCTGCACCTTGGCAGGGTCCAGCTGCTGGTCGGCGGTGAGCAGGGTGCGGTAGTCCACCTTGGGGGCGTTTGGGTCGGGCGAGCAGGCGCAAAGGGCGAAAAGGGCAGAGCAAAGGGCAAGTGACAGCGTTGTTCTTTTCACGAGACAGCCTCCCTGATTCAACAGTCCAGGCAGTCAGTGTAGCCCCCTGCCTGGTGCCGTTGTCACAATTGCGCACGCCCATGTTGACAGCCCGCGTGAAATCCGTAGAATGCCGCCCCACAGCAGGCACGTAGCTCAGTTGGTTAGAGCACCACCTTGACATGGTGGGGGTCGTTGGTTCGAGTCCAATCGCGCCTACCAAACAAAATCCGCTCTGCTGGGCGGTGAGAAAAGGGCGATCCGAAAGGGTCGCCCTTTTTTGTTGCCTGCCGTTTCACCCTGATACCCTTGAATGCGCCCCCTTTGCCCTACAGGACACCCGCCATGGCCTACACCATCAGCAACGACCCCCTGACCCCAGAGCAGTTCGACTTCATCCAGGCTCAGCTGGACGCGTTCGCGTTCGAGTCCGGCGTGCGTACGGTGTCGGAAATGGACGGCTACCTGACCGCCGTCATGTCCTACAAGAGCGACATTCCGTTCGACGCCTGGTACCTGTCGTTCTGGGGCGGCGGCGACCTGCCGAAGTGGAAAAGCGAAGACACTTACCAGCGCTTCTTCGATGCGCTGATCCAGCACCTGAACCAGATTTCGATGCTGCTGGTCGAGCAGCCCGCCGACTACCACCCCATCTTCAACCAGGTTGAAGACGGCGAAGGCCTGGACGTGCTGGACTGGTGCGTGGGCTACCTGCGTGGCGCCACCACCCTGGTCAGCGGCTGGAGCCAGATGCCCGAGGCGCCCACCGCCGCCCTGAACTTCATCTTCAGCCAGCTGGACGCCGACAAGCAGGCCGCCACCCCGGCCGCCGACCTGCCCGACGCCCTGGCCAATGCCGCCCGCGAACTGCACGCCTACTGGGCCGAGCAGCGCACCGGCGACGAGCCGATCGACCTGCAGACCGTGCGCCACGAAGCGAAAGTGGGCCGCAACGACCCGTGCCCGTGCGGCAGCGGCAAGAAGTACAAGCAGTGCTGCGGCCGTTGATGGCGGCGTTTACAGGCGCCATGGCGAAAAGCTTACACGCGCTGCCAGCAATGTCCTCTATTGCGCTGCCGGGTAGCTGGGTAATCTAGCTACACAGGTGATGCGCAGGACGCGCTCAGTCACGGAAGACAGGCCAGCACGGAACGCGCTCCGACAGGATGTTGGAAGGCCACAAAGAACCCGCTTCGGCGGGTTTTTTATTGCCTTTGAAATGGACGTTTGGCGGCTGTGACGCGGCCTGCGGCCGCTGCTACGGGATTGTGTTTGGTGGTCCTATGGCGAAAGGCTTACACGTTGGCGCAGCGATCTCCTCTTTCGCCGGGGCCAGTGCATCGATATTCTGGATCCAACAACTGAAGCCAAGGAAGCGCTTCAGCGCCAAGGATGGTTGGCCATTGAAAGGACGCAGCCCGACAGGGAGGTTGGAATGGCCAGGACACTAGACCCGCTTCGGCGGGTTTTTTGTTGCCTGAATTTCGGCAGCGGCGGCGTCCAGGTTGTAGAACTCCTGCAACTTGGCCTGCCACAGGCGCTTGTCCGGCAGTTGCGTCTGGTATTCCGCGATCAACGCCGGCGACAGTGACCGGTTCAATGCGTACTCCACCACTTCGTCATCACTGCTGGCGCATAGCAGCACGCCGATGGCCGGGTTCTCGTGGGGCTTGCGAACATCGCGGTCCAGAGCTTCCAGGTAGAACTCCAGCTTGCCCAGGTACTCCGGCTCGAACCGGCCTACCTTGAGTTCCAGCGCCACCAGGCAGTTGAGGCCGCGGTGGAAGAACAGCAGGTCAAGCGCGAAATCGCGGTGGCCTACCTGCAACGGGTACTGGGAACCGACGAAGCAGAAGTCGCGGCCCAGTTCAGCCAGGAAGTCCTTGAGCCTGTGGATGAGACCTGCGTGCAGTTCGGCTTCGCCGTGCTGCTTGGGTAGCCCCAGGAATTCCACCATATAGGCGTCACGAAACACGTCGAGGGCGTTGGGGTGGGTGGTGGCGATGGAAGGGGTGGATTTGGCGGGCTCAAGGACAGTGCGTTCGAACAGGGCGGTTTTGAATTGGCGTTCAAGCTCGCGCTTGGACCATTGCTCCCTGATGGCCATACGCAAGTAAAACTCACGCTCTTCGGGCCGCTTGCACTGGCCGAGAATGATCAGGTTGTGGCTCCACGGTAATTGTCGCACCAGCGGTGCGACTAATTCGTCCTGGTGGTAGGTTTTGTAAAACTGGCGCATGCGGAACAGGCTCGCCCGTGTGAACCCTCGAAGGCCAGGCTGATGCCTCGCCAGGTAAGCCGCCAAATCCGCTACCACACCTTCGCCCCACTCGGCGCTTTCCAACTTCTTGCTGATATACCCACCCACCTGCCAATACAGCTCAATCAACTGTGTATTCACCGCCTGCGCCGCCCGTTGCCGCGCCCCTGAAATCAACAGGGCAACCTCGGTAAAGCTTGTCTGCAGGCCAGGGTCGTTTGATGGTTTGGTCATGATCAGTCGCTGCTCTATACCCAGGAAAGACCAGCAACAATAGGGGTACGGGAAAAGCGAGTCGATCTACCGGGCAGCGTCCCCACAGCGTTGCGAAATGCAAGGTCTAGCAACCCACCGATCGAGCGAACCGCTCTAGCATGGCCTTCTCGGCGACGCCCACGAATCCTCATTCGCAGTTGTAGGATCCTTCCTTCAGCTGCACCAGAAAGGGAAACCAGCGATCTCGGCCGCGCCCTTCACCAAGGTCGGAGGTGGGTTACACCAGCAATAGCCAAAGGCTTACAAAACGCCGCAGCGATCTCCTCTATTGCCAGCTCGGATCCAAGCTTAATCTAGCTACACAGGTGATGCGCAGGACGCGCTCAGTCACGGAAGACAGGCCAGCACGGATGCGCTCCGACAGGACGTTGGAAGGCCACAAAAGAACCCGCTTCGGCGGGTTTTTTATTGCCTGTGCAAAACCTTGGTTACACCGCCCATGGCGAAAGGCTTACACGCGGTGCCAGCAATCTCCTCTATTGCTGGCTCGGATCCAAGCTTAATCTAGCTACACAGGTGATGCGCAGGACGCGCTCAGTCACGGAAGACAGGCCAGCACGGAACGCGCTCCGACAGGATGTTGGAAGGCCACAAAAGAACCCGCTTCGGCGGGTTTTTTATTGCCTGCAAAACGCCCCCCGTAGCAGCTGCCGCCAGGCGGCGTCCTGCTATGGCGGGGAATGCCTGGGAATGCGCGGCGTGTTCGGACGCGGCCTTGGGGCCGCTGCTACAGGTGCAGCGTGCGATTGCTGTAGCCGCTGCCGCGAGGCTGCGCTGGCCCCGGCGTGCACTGAAGATTCTCAGCGTGGAGAAGGGCCAGGGCAGCCTGCGGCAGCGGCTACAGAGACGGCTGCAATTATCTCCGCCAAGACAGTTGCTGCTACGGGCGCTGTATCAGCGGATGCTGCCCGGCGGCGTAGCCGGTACCTGCTGCCACGGCACGTTGCAGGTGCGCACGTTCGGGTAATACGCCTGGCTCGACCGGCAGTAATACCAATCCGAGTTCGCCTGGGCCGGTGGCGGCGGCGGGGCAGACGTCTGCACCGGAGCGGCCTGGTACACGGGCGCCGCCTGGTAAACCGGTGCGGCCTGGTAGACCGGCGCAGGCGCGTAATAGCCGTAGGGCGGGTAGTAATAGCTGGGGGGCGCGTAGTAATAGGTAGTACGTGGGTAATAGTAGGAGTTGCCCACTACCGCGGCCGTATAGCCCAGCCCCAGCCCCAGCCCCAAGCCCCACCAGCCGCTGCTGCCCCAACCGCCACCGCGCCAGCCACCGCCGCCGCCATGCCAACCGCCACCCCCACCATGCCAACCACCACCACCGCCATGCGGGCCGGCAAAAGCCGGGGCCGACAGCCCGGTTGCAGCAGCGAGTACGCCAATAAGCACACTGCGTTTAATCCGATCGATGTTCATGATGCCTGCCAGATGAAAAGTCCTACGGCGGTTTTTCGCGTGGGCGGTTGAGCTTCGCTCCCGTGGGGGGAATGGGCGTTCGTGTCCAGGCAATCCGGTCGCCGCGGGGGCCGGAAAACACCCGTACATCCCACTTGATGATAGATCAAGTCCGATGCGCAAGCCGGTCAGGCGCCCAGTGGCACAAGCATTCCAGGCGCCCCAGCCCCCACCACGCCAGCAAGGGCTTGCTTGAACAGTAATCCTTTTCAGCTGTACGGAACATGAATGCGTGTATCACCTGGCCTACGCGTCAGGGCAGGGTTTATGGCGCCCAAACCCATTATTGGGAAAGGTCCTACGCAGGAACCGGAAACAGCTGGTTTTTACACCTGAACGATTGGTTTCTGATTGGAAAACCATCCAGGTGAATGAACCGACAACAACAAGGACCGCCCATGCCCCGCGACACCCTCAGCCCCACCTTGCCCATCCAGGCGCGCCCAGTGCTCTGCCTGCTGCTGGCCGTGGCCGCGCTCAGCTTCATCGCCGGCCTGCTGCTGTCCCATGGCCTGGTGCTGGAAGCCAACTGGCCCACGTACAGCGACATCGTCAACAACCTCGACCAACCCGGCGCCTGGCTGCGCTGGGGCATCGGCGACATCAGCGAGTTCGCCTTCTACAAACACGAATTCGCCGCCATCGGCCTGCTGGCCGGGGCCGGCCTGGCCTGGTGGGCCAACAGCACCGGCAAGCGCTGGCAGGGCTTCGCCATCGCCTACGGCAGCGGGCTGTGGCCATGGCTGGTAACCAGCTCGCTGCTGAGCCTGGTGCTGAGCAACCTGCTGTGGGGCTGGACCCTGGACGCCGACACCTGGCAGCCCACCTTCGTCGCCTTCGTCTCGGTACCCGCCGCCCTGGTACTCATGCATGGCCCCGGCTGGCGCATCACCCTCACTGGCGCCGTGTTCGGCGCGCTGCTGGTCACCCCGGCCAGCCTGGCGCTGGTCAACTACGTGTGCGTGCCGTGGAAAATTCCTGCCGTGGTGGGGGCCGTGTCCGGCATGGCGCTGGCCAGTATCGTCGCCTGCCTGCTGTGCAAATGGTTCCCCGCCCTGGTCAAGCCAGGCGCCGCAAACGCCAGCCCACCACCGCCCACGCCGGCGCACACACGCGGGCAGAAGTACGGCCTGGTATGGGGCCTGCGCCGCGTGCTCGCCGACTTCTCCGAAATGCCCTTCTTCGGCAATGAACTGGCCAGCCTCGGCCTGCTGGGCGGCGTGCTGCTGGCCTGGTGGCTCAACCCCGCCAGCCCCGTCTACGGCACCGGCCTGCTGCTGCCGATCATCATCGGCCAGGCACTGAGCTCGGCCATTGGCATCTACCTGTGGCGCGGGCATTGGATGGCCAAGGGCTGGTACCCCACCTACATCCCCATCGTCTCGGTGGTGCCCGCCGCCGTGCTAACCCATGGCGGCAGCGCGCTGGTGGTGGCGCTGAGTGCCGTGCTCGGTGCCCTTGTGGCGGCGCCATTGGCAGACGGCATGGCGCAGAAGCTGCCCCGGTGGGTGCACCCCCATGTGGCGAATGTCGTGGCCATGGCCATCAGCACGCTGTTGATTGTGCCGTTTATAGGGTTGTTGATTGTGGCGAGTGCTTGTACGCAGGGGTATTTGTGAGCGCCTACCGGCACAATCATCCTGCTGATTTGCCCATAAAAAAAGGCTGCCTGATGGCAGCCCTTTTATTCGAAGTAGCAGGGAGACTTAGTCCCAGCTCAACGCCCCACCAGTCTGATACTCAATAACCCGCGTCTCAAAGAAGTTCTTCTCCTTCTTCAAGTCCATAATCTCGCTCATCCAAGGGAATGGGTTAGTAGTCCCCGGATACTCTTCCTTCAACCCAATCTGCGACAGACGACGGTTGGCAATAAACTTCAGATAATCTTCCATCATCGCCGCGTTCATGCCCAGCACGCCGCGAGGCATGGTGTCACGCGCGTATTCGATTTCCAGCTGGGTGCCCTGCAGAATCATCTGCGAAGCTTCTTCCTTCAGCTCGGCGTCCCACAGGTGCGGGTTTTCGATCTTGATCTGGTTGATTACGTCGATACCGAAGTTCAGGTGCATCGACTCGTCGCGCAGGATGTACTGGAACTGCTCGGCGACGCCGGTCATCTTGTTGCGGCGGCCCATGGACAGGATCTGGGTGAAGCCGCAGTAGAAGAAGATGCCTTCCAGTACGCAGTAGTAGGCGATCAGGTTGCGCAGCAGTTCCTTGTCGGTCTCTGGGGTGCCGGTGTTGAATTCCGGGTCAGAGATGGCGCGGGTGTACTTCAGGCCCCAGGCTGCCTTTTTGGCGACCGATGGGATCTCGTGGTACATGTTGAAGATTTCGCCTTCGTCCATGCCCAGCGATTCGATGCAGTACTGGTAGGCGTGGGTGTGGATCGCCTCTTCGAAGGCCTGGCGCAGGATGTACTGGCGGCACTCCGGGTTGGTGATCAGGCGGTACACGGCCAGTGCCAGGTTGTTGGCAACCAGGGAGTCGGCGGTGCTGAAGAAGCCCAGGTTGCGCATGACGATGCGGCGCTCGTCGTCGGTCAGGCCTTCCGGGTTACGCCAGGTGGCGATGTCGGCGGTCATGTTGACTTCTTGCGGCATCCAGTGGTTTGCGCAGCCGTCGAGGTACTTCTGCCAGGCCCAGTCGTACTTGAACGGTACGAGTTGGTTGAGGTCGGCGCGGCAGTTGATCATGCGCTTTTCGTCAACGGCGACGCGGGCGGCGGAACCTTCCAGCTCGGCCAGGCCTTCGGCGACGTCGAGCTTGTCGAGGGCGGCCTTGGCGCGGGCTACGGCGGCGGAGTCGTTGGCGGTGACGGCGCGGGCTTCCTGGGCAGCACCGGCACCGGCGCTGTCGAGTTTGTCCATGGCTGCTTCAGCGGCGTGGCCGGCGTTGGCGCCTTTGGCGGGTTGTTCGCCGTCTTCTTTGTCGAATTCGTCCCAGCTCAGCATGGTGATGAAGGCTCCTGCTTGGGTCTGCCCGCGGGCGACCGGATGGATTTTAAGATGAGGTTGCCATTGGCCGTTTAGCGCACGAAGGCTGGACGGACGGCATTTCTAAATTGTTCGGATTGCCCGGCCGCTACGTTTCGTGGCGACCGCTGCGCATGATCGGAATCAGCAGTGACGCTTGCGGTGAACGGCGGGGTTGAGGCCGAAGTCAGGTACGCAAGTCGTCATGGTTTTTGCCCTGTGTTGGGGGACGCGATTATACGGAATATTGCAGCGTCCGTGTTCATCGTGGCGCAATCAATTCGCTATTTTGGATAGGGCGTCATGGAGCCCTTTGTTTGCAAACGGGTTTTGCCTGAGTAGGCGGGTGAATCGCGTATGTGGTGTTGCTGTGCGTTTGCAGGCACTAAATATAGTGTTTTGGGGGCGGAATCGCAAGGCGGATTTCGGGGTGTTTCCGGGGTGTGTGGCTGTGTGTCGCGGTTGGGTTCGAGGTGGGTGCTGGCGGGGGCCAGGTGAAGAGGGGGGGCGTGACGCGGCCTTGCGGCCGCTGCTACGGGGTATGAAATAGCGGGCACAAAAAAGCCAACCCGAAGGTTGGCCTTTTCGTGTTGCTAGCTAAACCTTATTGGCAAGCTTCGCAATCCGGCTCGTCAATGGCGCAAGCCTTTGGCACGGGTGCTGGGCCAGCGGCCTGCACGGGTGCGCTGTCGCCACCGCTCGACACGGCGTTCAGCTTGCCGGTGTTGATGGTCGACTTCTCGGTGCTGGTCGCGGCCAGGGCACGGAGGTAGTAGGTGGTTTTCAGGCCACGGTACCAGGCCATGCGGTAGGTCACGTCCAGCTTCTTGCCCGAGGCGCCGGCGATGTACAGGTTCAGCGACTGAGCCTGGTCGATCCACTTCTGGCGACGGCTGGCAGCGTCGACGATCCACTTGGTTTCCACTTCGAAGGCGGTCGCGTAGAGGTCTTTCAGCTCTTGCGGGATGCGCTCGATCTGTTGCACGGAACCGTCGTAGTACTTCAGGTCGTTGATCATGACCGAGTCCCACAGGCCGCGGGCTTTCAGGTCGCGAACCAGGTACGGGTTGATCACGGTGAATTCGCCCGACAGGTTCGATTTCACGTACAGGTTCTGGTAGGTCGGTTCGATCGACTGCGACACGCCAGTGATGTTGGCGATGGTGGCGGTCGGTGCGATGGCCATGATGTTCGAGTTACGAATGCCTTTCTGCACGCGGGCACGGACCGGGGCCCAGTCCAGCGATTCGTTCAGGTCGACGTCGATGTACTTCTGGCCACGGGCTTCGATCAGGATCTGTTGCGAGTCCAGTGGCAGGATGCCCTTGGACCACAGCGAACCCTGGAAGGTCTCGTAGGCGCCGCGCTCGTCGGCCAGGTCGCAGGAAGCCTGGATGGCGAAGTAGCTGACCGCTTCCATGGACTTGTCGGCGAACTCGACGGCTGCATCGGAACCGTACGGGATGTGCTGCAGGTACAGCGCGTCCTGGAAGCCCATGATGCCCAGGCCGACTGGACGGTGCTTGAAGTTGGAGTTCTTCGCCTGTGGCACCGAGTAGTAGTTGATGTCGATAACGTTATCGAGCATGCGCACTGCGGTGTTGACGGTACGTTCCAGCTTGGCGGTGTCCAGCTTGCCGTCGACGATGTGGTTCGGCAGGTTGATCGAGCCCAGGTTGCAGACCGCGATCTCGTCCTTGTTGGTGTTCAGGGTGATCTCGGTGCACAGGTTCGAGCTGTGGACCACGCCCACGTGCTGCTGCGGCGAACGCAGGTTGCATGGGTCCTTGAAGGTCAACCATGGGTGGCCGGTTTCGAACAGCATCGACAGCATTTTGCGCCACAGGTCTTTGGCCTGGATGGTCTTGAACACCTTGATCTTGTTGTACTCGGTCAGGGCTTCGTAGTACTCGTAGCGCTCTTCGAAGGCCTTGCCGGTCAGGTCGTGCAGGTCTGGCACTTCGTTCGGCGAGAACAGGGTCCACTTGCCGTCATCGAAGACACGCTTCATGAACAGGTCAGGGATCCAGTTGGCGGTGTTCATGTCGTGGGTACGACGACGGTCATCACCGGTGTTCTTGCGCAGTTCGATGAACTCTTCGATGTCCAGGTGCCAGGTTTCCAGGTAGGCACAGACAGCGCCCTTGCGCTTGCCACCCTGGTTCACGGCCACGGCGGTGTCGTTCACCACTTTCAGGAACGGCACCACGCCTTGCGACTTGCCGTTGGTGCCCTTGATGTACGAACCCAGCGCACGGACCGGCGTCCAGTCGTTGCCCAGGCCGCCAGCGAATTTGGACAGCATGGCGTTGTCGTGGATGGCGTGGTAGATGCCCGACAGGTCATCCGGCACGGTGGTCAGGTAGCAGCTGGACAGCTGCGGACGCAGGGTACCGGCGTTGAACAGGGTCGGGGTCGAGGCCATGTAGTCGAAGGACGACAGCAGGTTGTAGAACTCGATCGCACGGTCTTCGCGTTGCTTCTCTTCGATGGCCAGGCCCATGGCCACGCGCATGAAGAAGATCTGCGGCAGTTCGAAGCGCACGCCATCCTTGTGAATGAAGTAGCGGTCGTACAGGGTTTGCAGGCCCAGGTAGGTGAACTGCTGGTCGCGCTCGTGGTTGATGGCGTTGCCCAGTTTCACCAGGTCGAATTCAGCCAGCACCGGGTTCAGCAGTTCGAACTGGATACCCTTGGCCACGTAGGCCGGCAGGGCCTTGGCGTACAGGTCGGCCATTTCGTGGTGGGTGGCGCTCTCGGCCACTTCCAGGAAGCCCAGGCCTTCGGCGCGCAGGGTGTCCATCAGCAGGCGGGCGGTGACGAACGAGTAGTTCGGCTCGCGCTCCACCAGGGTACGGGCGGTCATTACCAGGGCGGTGTTGACGTCTTTCAGCGCCACGCCGTCGTACAGGTTCTTCAGGGTTTCGCGCTGGATCAGGTCGCCGTCGACTTCGGCCAGGCCTTCGCACGCTTCGGTGATGATGGTGTTCAGGCGGCCCATGTCCAGCGGCGCCAGGTTGCCGTCGGCCAGGGTGATGCGGATGCTTGGGTGGGCATCGACCGGGGCTTCGGCGGTGGTGCGCACGGCGCGTTCTTTCGAGCGGGCGTCACGGTAGATGACGTAGTCGCGGGCCACTTTCTGCTCGCCGGCACGCATCAGGGCCAGTTCTACCTGGTCCTGGATTTCTTCGATGTGGATGGTGCCGCCCGAAGGCATGCGACGCTTGAAGGTTGCGGTGACCTGCTCGGTCAGGCGCGCCACGGTGTCGTGGATGCGCGACGAGGCGGCGGCGGTGCCGCCTTCAACTGCGAGGAAAGCCTTGGTGATGGCGACGGTGATCTTGTCGTCGGTGTAGGCGACGACGGTGCCGTTGCGCTTGATCACGCGAAGCTGGCCTGGCGCGGTGGCGTTCAGGTCCAGGTTGGACTCTGTAGCCTGGGGCGCCTTGCCCGCTGGGTTCTCGCGAGTTGTGTCGGTCTGCATCGGTTTCTCCATGAGGAAAAGTCTTGACTCGCAAACGGAAAAATCCAGCAGTCGACCCTGGGTCGTGCTGGATCCGTTCGGGAGCGTTAAAGAGCAAAAATATGGGGCGTTAGAAAAAAAATTTTTGGCAAAAACGGCTTGAGGTTAGCGTAATAAATGTGGTTGGCAAGGACCTCAAAAACCCAACATGTAGTGGTTTGCCGAGCAATCCATACAAGATAAGGCCCCTCCACCAACTTTGCAATACGATGGCGCTGTGGATAAGTTGTGGGTAATTTGTGGGAGAAACCCCGTAACCCGCGTAGGCCGCGTCCCACGCCGCCGAGACCATTTGTCCGGCTTTTTTTGGTGGCGAAAATGCCTCCCGGTTTTTTGCGGGCGCGCACCCTAACACAAAAAAACACAGCCACCGACACGTTTTTGGCATGCTGTTGTTTCAAGCGCCCGACGGCTTCCCGTGGCGCCCCTGCAGGCGCTACCGGAGTGACGATGAACCACGATTGGGCCCACGGCCCGTATGCCGCTTTCCTACAGGGCCTGTTGCCCGTGGACGACCCGCGCCCAGCGCAGCCACTGCACCACGCCTTGCAGGCCGGCGAGCTGGATGCGGCACTTTTACGCATCTATGGGCAGCCGCTGTTCGATGAGCAGAAGCCGGTGTTGGTTTCCCAGTGGTCGAAGTATTTTTTCATGCACTGGTGGCCCGCCATTCTGGTGACCCAGTTGGTGCATGGCTGGTACCTGCCGCTGCAGTTGGACCAGTTGGGGCTGGTGCTGAACGAGCGTGGCTTGCCGCTGGCGGTGAAGCTGCTGGAGGAGGGCGAGCCTGGTGAGGTGGATGAATCACTGGAGCCGGTGGTACAGGCCAGCCTGCGGCCGTTCATCGAGCGCCTGAGCGCGTATGGCGAAGTGCCGACGGCGGTGTTGTGGGGCAACGCTGGGGATTACCTGGAGCAGGCCACGGTGCGCCTGCAGGCGCTGGGCGTGGCGGTGGGGCCGGCGTTGGCGCTGCTGCATTCGCGCAAGTCGGCGGATGGGCGCAGCAACCCTTTATATGAGCCGGTGCGCTATTTGCCGGATGGCAAGCGGCAACGGCGCAGCTGCTGCCTGGCGTACAAGGTGGACTGGGTGGGGCACTGCGAGCATTGCCCGTTGTTGACGGCGTAGGGCGTCAGGCCTGGATTGCGATCAGGCTCAGCAGATGATCGTTCTCCAGCGCGAACTGCCCCTCTATCTCCCGCCCATGGCACCACTGTTCGGAGAGGTCCGTCAGCAGCCGCATGCGCACCTTGCCTGCAACGTCCCATTCCACCACCTCGGCATGCTCGAAATAGAAACGCTGGCCGACGATGGGGTACAGCGCCTTGAACAGGCTTTCCTTTATGGAGAAGGTCAACGTCACGGCCAGCGACACCTCGGCCGGGTCCATGCGCACAAGCTCGGCGGGGGTGAGGATTTCCCCGGCCAGGCGCGTGGCGCGCTCATCGCCCAGCAGGGTTTCCATGTCCAGCCCCAGGCCTTGCCAATCGCCGCTGCGGGCGACGATGGCGCCGGCCCAGCCGGTGCCGTGGGTAATGGAGCCGCTGATGCCGGCAGGCCAGATGGGCGCGCGGTCGTCGCCGATGGCAGGAACGTGCTCAAGGCCGGCGAGGTGCTGCAACGCACTGCGCGCGCACAGGCGGCCTGCCAGGAATTCGGCCTGGCGCTTGGCTACCGAGCGCTGGATGTTGGCGGGCGGCTGGATGCCGGCGCGCGCGAAATCATCGGCGGCCAGGGCCTTGGGGTCGAAGCGGTTACTGGCCAGCACCACGCCGGGCAGGGCAAAGGGCAGGGGCCAGTGGGCGTGGGGGGCGGTGCAGCAGGCGATGGGCGAATTCATTGGCGTAGTTTGCCATAAATGCTCATGGCGCATGTTTGGGGTGGGGCGGGACGCGGCCTGCGGCCGCTGCTACAGGCCGCGCCCGGGTCAACCAAACACCTTCTTCAGGAACGCCTGCATGTCCGCCCACGATTTTTCGTCGGCTTCCTTGTTATAGCCAATGTCCGGGCCGCCATGGTCGCCGTGGGCGAGGCGGTCAGCGTCGGGGTTGGTGAAGCCATGCTTGGCCCCCGGCTGCACCACGAACTGGTAGTTGACGCCGGCGGTGGACATCTCGGTCTTGAAGTCGGCCACATCCTTGGCCGTGCTCATGCTGTCCAGTTCGCCGTGCTCCACCAGTATCGGGGTTTTCACGCTGCCCTTGGTGGCACGGGTCTTGGCGGCCAGGCCACCGTGGAAGCTGACCACGCCGGCCAGGGTGGCACCGTGGCGGGCGGCGTTGAGCACCACGGTGCCGCCGAAGCAGTAACCGATGGCGGCGATTTTCGCCGGGTTGGTTTGCGGCTGCTGTTTAAGCAGTTGCACGCCGGCGTCGAAGCGGGCGCTGGAGACCTGGGCGTTGGCCGAAGCCTCCTGCATGAACGCCATGGCGTCTTTCGGGTGTTCGGTGTTCTTGCCGTTGCCGTACATGTCGATGGCCAGGGCGCTGTAGCCCAGGGCGGCGAGGGCGCGGGCGCGGGCCTTGGCGTAGTCGTTGAGGCCCCACCATTCGTGCACCACCACCACGCCGGGGCGTGGGCCCTGGATGGCATCGTCGTAGGCAAAATAACCCACCAGCGGGGTGCCGTTGAGGTCCTTGTAGTGCAGTTCCTGGGTCTTGATTTCGGCCTGGGCCAGGGTGCTGGCCGCCAGCAGCAGGCACATCAGCAGTACACGCATGTTCGTGGCTCCTTGAATAAGCAGTCAGCTCAGCCTAGACCATGGCTGGTTCAGTAAGGGTTCAGCGCTGCCTGACTAAGCTTGTTACAGGTACACTCTTGGCGCCGGGGCTTGTTCGTGCAAGCGCCTGGTGCCGTCATTCGGATGAGGTAACACGGCGGCCCGCAAAGCAGGGCACCAACCGGGGAGCACTATGAAACTGCTGGTGGTAGAAGATGAGGCGCTGTTGCGGCACCACTTGTATACCCGCCTGACCGAGAGCGGTCATGTGGTGGAGGCCGTGGCCAATGCCGAGGAAGCCTTGTACCAGGCCTCGCAGTACAACCACGACCTGGCCGTGGTGGACCTGGGCCTGCCCGGCATGGGCGGCCTGGAGTTGATTCGCCGCCTGCGCGCCGACGGCAAGGCCTTCCCGGTGCTGATCCTCACTGCCCGCGGCAACTGGCAGGACAAGGTCGAGGGCCTGGCTACCGGCGCCGACGACTACGTGGTAAAACCCTTCCAGTTCGAAGAGCTGGAAGCGCGCCTGAACGCCCTGCTGCGCCGCTCCAGTGGTTTCATCCAGTCGACCATCGTCGCCGGCCCCCTGCTGCTGGACCTCAACCGCAAGCAGGCGAGCCTGGACGAGCAGCCCCTGGCCCTGACCGCCTACGAATACCGCATTCTTGAATACCTGATGCGTCACCACCAGCAGGTGGTGGCCAAGGACCGCCTGATGGAGCAGCTGTACCCGGACGACGACGAGCGCGACCCGAACGTCATAGAGGTGCTGGTGGGCCGCCTGCGCCGCAAGCTTGAAGGCGCCAACGGGTTCAAGCCCATCGAGACGGTGCGCGGGCTGGGCTATCTGTTCACCGAGCGGTGTAAATGATTCGATCGCTGCGCGTACGGTTGATGCTGGCTGCCTTTATCCTGGCGGTGCTGTTCATGCTCGGCCTGCTGCCCGCGTTGCAGAGCACCTTCAGCCTGGCGTTGCGCGAGTCCATCGAACAGCGCCTGGCGTCGGACGTCACCACCTTGATCTCCGCCGCGCGGGTAGAAAACGGCAAGTTGCAGATGCCCGACCTGCTGCCCGACGAACGCTTCAACCTGCCCGACAGCCGCCTGCTGGGCTACATCTACGATCGGCAGGGCAACCTGGTGTGGCGTTCACGCGCCACCACCGAGCAAAGTATCAACTACATGCCCCGCTATGACGGCCTGGGCGCGCAGTTCGCGCATATCCACGAGCACAACGGCGACGAGTATTTTGTCTACGACGTCGAGGTGAAGCTGCTGGGGGGCAAGAGCGCCGCCTACAGCATCGTCGCCCTGCAGCCGGTGAAAGAGTACAAGCAGATTCTGTCGGGGCTGCGGGAAAAACTCTCGCTGGGCTTCGGCGCCGCCTTGCTGGCGTTGCTGGTACTGCTATGGGGCGGCCTGACCTGGGGCTTGCGCGCGTTGCGGCGGTTGAGCTCGGAACTGGACGAGATCGAGTCCGGTGAGCGCGAGAGCCTCAGCGAGCGCCACCCCCGCGAGCTGCTGCGCCTGACCGGCTCGTTGAACCGCCTGCTCAGCAGCGAGCGCGAGCAGCGCGGGCGCTACCGCGATTCCCTGGGCGACCTGGCCCACAGCCTGAAAACCCCGCTGGCCGTGTTGCAGGGCGTGAGCGAAACCATCGCCCAGCGCCCGGAAAACATCGAGCAGGCGCGTATTCTGCAAAGCCAGATCGAACGCATGAGCCAACAGATCGGCTACCAGCTGCAGCGCGCCAGCCTGCGCAAGAGTGGCCTGGTGCGCCACCAGGTATTGCTCAAGCCGCTGCTGGACAGCCTGTGCAGCACGCTGGCCAAGGTGTACCGCGACAAGCGCGTGAGCGTGACCTTGCACCTGGCCGACTCTGCCCAGGTGCCAATGGAGGAGGGCGCTTTGCTGGAGATGCTCGGCAACCTGCTGGAGAACGCCTACCGCCTGTGCCTGGGCGAGGTGCGGGTGAGCCTGGCCGCTGGCGAGTTCGGCACCCAGCTGAGTATCGAGGACGACGGCCCGGGCGTGCCCGAGAGCCAGCGCGCGCGCATCCTGCAACGGGGTGAGCGGCTGGACCGGCAGAACCCGGGGCAGGGCATTGGCCTGGCGGTGGTGAAGGACATCATCGAAAGCTACGACGCGCAGTTGATTCTGGATGACTCGCCTTTGGGTGGGGCGGCGTTTCGGGTGCGCTTTAAACCGCTCTGAAGTGGGCTATACCTTTAGGTAGGTGGTGGCCCGTGACGCGGCCTTTGGCCGCTGCTACAGGTAAGGCGTAGCAGCTGCCGCCAGGCTGCGTCCAGCCGTTACGCGATATTGCGGCGGAAACCCGCCATGTGGCGGAAGTTGTCCGGGGGAAATGGCGGAAAGCCGCCATGCAGTTCCTCCAGTAGTGGCTAACATGATGGCACCCAACCCCCACAATCATTGAACATTCGCCTTGGCGCGCGACCTGGCACGCCCCTTGCGATACAACTGGCAAGGTCTGCCGCGCGCAGCTCGACAATAAATCCCTCCAGTACAGGAGGGTTCGTGCTTTAGGTGTCGTGTGCATCACAGGAATGGATGCCAGGCGATGCACTTGAGGAACTTGCAATGACGACTCGTCAGCCACTGTACAAATCGCTGTATTTCCAGGTGATCGTCGCGATCATCATCGGTATCGCGTTGGGGCACTTCTACCCTGACACCGCGGTAACCCTGAAGCCATTGGGCGACGGGTTCATCAAACTGATCAAAATGGTCATCGCCCCCATCATCTTCTGCACCGTGGTCAGCGGCATCGCCGGCATGGAAAGCATGAAGGCCGTGGGCAAGACCGGTGGCTACGCGCTGCTGTACTTCGAAATCGTCTCCACCATCGCCCTGCTGATCGGCCTGGTCGTGGTCAACGTGGTTGGCCCGGGCAACGGCATGCACATCGACCCCGCCACCCTGGACGCCTCCAAGGTCGCCACCTACGTGGCCGCCGGTAAAGACCAGAGCGTGATCGCGTTCTTCCTGAACATCATCCCCAACACCATCGTCGGTGCCTTCGCCACCGGTGACATCCTGCAAGTGCTGATGTTCGCCGTGCTGTTCGGTTTCGCCCTGCACCGCCTGGGCGCCTACGGCAAGCCGCTGCTGGACCTGATCGACCGCTTCGCCCACGTGATGTTCAACATCATCAGCATGATCATGAAGCTGGCGCCCCTGGGTGCGCTGGGTGCCATGGCCTTCACCATCGGCGCCTACGGCGTGAGCTCGCTGGTGCAACTGGGCCAGCTGATGATCTGCTTCTACATCACCTGCATCCTGTTCGTGCTGCTGGTGCTGGGCTCGATCGCGCGCTTCCACGGTTTCAGCATCCTGAAACTGGTGCGCTACATCCGTGAAGAGCTGCTGATCGTGCTGGGTACTTCCTCGTCGGAATCGGCCCTGCCACGCATGCTGGTGAAAATGGAGCGCCTGGGCGCGCAGAAGTCGGTGGTTGGCCTGGTGATTCCTACCGGCTACTCGTTCAACCTAGACGGCACCGCCATCTACCTGACCATGGCCGCGGTGTTCATCGCCCAGGCTACCGACACGCACATGGACCTGTTCCACCAGCTGACCCTGCTGGCCGTGCTGCTGATCTCTTCCAAGGGCGCAGCGGGCGTTACCGGTAGCGGCTTCATCGTGCTGGCCGCCACCCTGTCGGCCGTTGGCCACCTGCCGGTTGCCGGCCTTGCGCTGATTCTGGGTATCGACCGCTTCATGTCCGAAGCCCGCGCCCTGACCAACCTGGTCGGCAACGCCGTGGCCACCCTGGTGGTTGCCAAGTGGGTAGGCGAGCTGGATGAAGACACCATGAAAGCGCAGCTGGCCGCAGGCCCTACTGCCATCGAAGTGGCTGAAGCCCACGACGCCGTGGTAGTCGACGCCCCGCGTTAAGCGCTGGCGCAAACGAAAAAACCCATCTTCGGATGGGTTTTTTTATGCCTGCGGGTTATTCGACGCGGGTTTCGCCGGTGAACACCAGCGTATGCCGGCAACGCCTGCACAGGTACCGCCGGCCCTGGCGCACCAGGGTGTGGCGCTGGGCGCTGAACGGGAAGTCGCTGTCGGCGCAGGGGCAGCGGTAGATGTAGCGCGTCACCCGGCGGCGTTTCACCTCATAGGTGTGGCAGCGGTTGGGCGGCAGCTCGTACACGCCGCGCATGATCAGCTGCCATTCCTCGCCATGGGGCGCGATACGGTCGCCGAACAGCTGGTGCGCCACCAGGTGGGCCACCTCGTGGGGCACCGTCTGGCGCAGGAAGTCTTCGCTGTTCTCGCGGTACAGCTGCGGGTTGAAGCGCAGCAGGTTCTCGTGCAGGTGCGCGACGCCGGCTTTCTGGCCGCGCAGCTTGAAGCTCACCTGGGGGCGAATGAAGGAACGTTTGAAGAAGGCTTCGGCTTGCTGGAAACAGGATTCGACGCGGGAATTGAGTACTTCGGGCATGCTAGACGACACTCCATATGTGCCGATTATGCCGCAACCACACGGGCATGCCGAGCCGCCCGTCGCCGGGCGGCCAGCGCTGTTCAGTTGGTATAGACCGGGCCTACGCCCAGGCCCCAGATGATCACGGTGAACGCCATGATCGCCACCAGCACCACCAGGCCCACCGCCAGCACGGAGCTGGAAAACAGAAAACCTTCATCGGCATGGATATTCATGAAGGTCGGCAGCCCCACGTACAGCAGGTACACGGTGTAGCAGATGGCCGCAGTGCCCACCATCATGCCCAGCCACAAGTGTGGGTACAGCGCCGCCAGGCCACCAATGAACAGCGGGGTGGCGGTGTAGGTGGCGAAGGCGATGCAGCGCGCCAGGCTGGGGCTGGCGTCGTAGGTGCGGGCCATCCAATGAATGAACGCGCCCATCACCGCCACGCCGGCCAGCATGGCAACGTACGACATCACCGTCATCCAGATGGCGCTTTCCAGAGTGAGCATCACCGGCGCGCGGTTGCCGATCACCCAGCCCACCTGGGTGGTGCCGATGAACGCCGATATGGGCGGTATCGCCGCCAATATCAGGGTGTGAGTGAGGTACATGTGGCCGATGGATTCTTCCTCGCCACGGATCTGGTGCCATTCTTGATCGGGATGGGTGAACAACCCCACGACGTGATGGATCATGCCAGCTACTCCTACGGTAGTTACAGCTTCACACGGGAGTATAGGGCGCAGATGTCGGCAGTTTTAGAGCAAATCGCGCTCTAGAGGGCTGTTGTAATCACTTTGCAGTATTTGCCCGGATGGTGGGGTCAGTTGACCAGATACCGTACCCCCGCGCCGGCTTTACAGGTAAAATGCCCGGCTTTTCGTCTCACCACGCGGATTTCAAGCGCCATGGGCACCCTTTCGGTCAACCAGAACAAACTGCAGAAACGCCTTCGCCGGCTGGCGGGCGAAGCCGTCGCCGACTACAACATGATCGAGGACGGTGACAAGGTCATGGTCTGCCTGTCGGGCGGCAAGGACAGCTACACCATGCTCGACGTGCTGCTGCACCTGCGGAAGGTTGCGCCGATCAAGTTCGACATCGTCGCCGTGAACATGGATCAGAAGCAGCCAGGCTTCCCCGAGCACGTGCTGCCGGCCTACCTCAAAGAGCTGGGCGTGGAATACCACATCGTCGAGAAAGACACCTACTCGGTGGTGAAGGAGCTGATTCCAGAGGGCAAGACCACCTGCTCGCTGTGCTCGCGCCTGCGCCGTGGCACGCTGTACACCTTTGCCGACGAGATCGGCGCCACCAAGATGGCCCTGGGGCACCACCGCGACGACATCGTCGAGACCTTCTTCCTGAACATGTTCTTCAACGGCAGCATGAAGGCCATGCCACCCAAGCTGCGCGCCGACGACGGCCGCAACGTGGTGATTCGCCCGCTGGCGTACTGCAACGAGAAGGACATCCAGGCCTACTCGGACCTGAAACAGTTCCCGATCATCCCGTGCAACCTGTGCGGCTCGCAGGAAAACCTGCAGCGCCAGGTGGTCAAGGACATGCTGGTGGAGTGGGAGCGCAAGCACCCGGGGCGTACCGAGAGCATTTTCCGCGGCCTGCAGAACGTGGTGCCGTCGCAGCTGGCGGACCGCAACCTGTTTGATTTCGTCAACCTAGCGATTGATGAAAGCGCGCCTTCGCGGGTGTTGAATGTGGTGAACATCTGATTGTTTCAGTGGGAGCTGGCTTGCCAGCGAGCTTTTCGGGTGCCCCCAAAAACTCGCTGGCAAGCCAGCTCCCACAGATCAATGCGCTTTCAGCTCGATCACCCGGTTACGCCCGCCCTCGGCCAGCAGATACGTGTTGTCGCCCGTAGGCAGCAACTCCTGCGGCGCCCGCAGGTGCGACAGAATCACCTGCAGCTTACCATCCGGCGTGCGCAGCCACAGCCGCGCCAGGTGCGTCTGGTCTTCCACTATCCATAGCCCGCGCTTGTCGCACAGGATGAACGTGGGGTTGGTGATGCCGTCGACGTACACCGGGTCTTTACCCGATTCGTCGAACTGGCGGATCACGCCTTCCTTCTTCACCGTGTACAGCAGCTTGCCGCCCGGGCAGATCTCTACCGATTCGGTTTGCGCCAGCTTGTCGCGCAGCACGGTCAGCGAGCCGTCGGTGGCGTCGTAGCGCATCAGCCGGCCGTCGTCGTGGCGGTCCTCGATGGCGTACAGCTTGTACCCGTCAGCTTTCAGCCCCTGCACGTCACGGCCCATGAACAGCTGCGTGACCTTGCCGTCCTTGAGCAGCTGCACCGGCTTGTTGTCGAACTCCTGGCTGAAGGCGTGGCCGCCCAGGAACGGCGCCAGGCCGTCGGGCTTGGTCAGGCCGTCGACAATCAGCGTGCGGGTGCCGTCGGGGGCGATGCTGCTGAGGCGGCCCTTGTCGTCACGCAGTTCCTCGGTGACCAGCACGTTGGCGCCGTCCAGGCCCAGGCCGGCGGCCTTCTCGACGTTGTCGTAGACCAGCCGCGTGCTCCAGCCAGCGGCTGCCTGCACCGGCCAGTAGTGCTGCCAGGCAAGGAAACCTAACCCGCAGGCGACGGGAATACCCGCCAGTAACAACAGCGATTTGAGCTTCATCATTGTCCTTAATGGTTGACGGTATAGGCCAGCATCGCCGACAGCTGGCACATGGGCCGCCCGCTTTCGGCCTGCCACTGGTTGAACACTTCCTGCACCTTGGCCTGGTCGCGCTTGCTGCTGGGCACCTTGTCGACGATGCCCTGGGCGTTGAGCGCGGCCACCACGTCCCAAGTGGGAATGAAGGTGTCCTTGCCCACCATGCGCAGGAAGCGCGGCGCCGACAGGCCGCCCATCTGGTTGCCGTGCTTGGCCAGGTATTGCCACAGGCCGGTGATGTCGGTCACCGGCCAGTCGGCGATGAAGTCGCCGAAGCTCTTGTGCTCATGCTCGATGTCGAGGATCAGCTGGGCGTTGCGCGGCACGCTCTTGAGCTTGCCCAAGTGGCGAATGATGCGCGTGTCCTGCATCAGCCGCTCCAGGTGCTCGGCGCCCATCAGCACCACTTTTTCCGGGTCGAAGCCGAAGAACACCTGCTCGAAGGCGGGCCACTTGGCGTCCACCAGGCTGTGCTTGAGGCCGGCGCGGAACACCCGCAGGGCCATGGTCGACAGGTAGCGGTCAGCGGGGATCTTGCGCAGTTGCGCCGGGGTTTTCGCGTCGGGGAGATGGTCTTGCAGTGCTTGCGCCGAGCCGAAGCGGTTCAGGCAGTATTCGTGTAGCCACTTGTAGTCCTGCATTCACACCAGGCCCTCTCCGGCCAGTTTCCGATTCAATTGAAAGCGCCAGCGCACATACAACAGGGCGCTGGTGAACACCGCCAGGCTGGCGGCCATTTCCAGCAGGCCGAACAGCTGACGGTTGGGGTCGAAGGCGGCCAGGGCGCCCTTGATGAAGTACAGGTTGACCGCAAAGCAGGTCCACGAGTGCCCGCGCGGGCTGCCCAGCAGCATGCCTGGGGTGAGCAGCAGCAGCGGCACCAGTTCGATCAGCAGAATCACCCACGGGCGGGCGCCATGCAGGTCGGCCACCAGCAGGTAGTAGCCGCACAGCAGGGCCATGAAGCCCAGGAAGCACGCCAGGCTCAGCCAGCGCGCCGCCCGAACCCGGGGTTGCAGCCAGTCGACGCTGGGCAGCACCTTGGCGCGTTTAGCCACGCGCAGGTTCCAGTTTCTGCGCGATGCTGCCCAGGCGTTGGCCCAGGGCGCGGCACAGGGCTATCTCGTGCTCGTCCAGGGCGCGCTTGCTGTCGGCCCCGGCGTGGTGGCTGGCGCCGTAGGGCGTGCCGCCGCCGCGGGTGTCCAGCAGCGCCGATTCGCTGTAGGGAATACCGCTGATCAGCATGCCGTGGTGCAGCAGCGGCATCATCATCGACAGCAGGGTGGTTTCCTGGCCGCCGTGCAGGCTGGCGGTGGAGGTGAACACCGAGGCCGGCTTGCCCACCAGGGCGCCGCTCAGCCACAGGCTGCTGGTGCCGTCGAGGAAGTACTTGAGCGGCGCCGCCATGTTGCCGTAGCGGGTAGGGCTGCCCATGGCCAGGCCGGCGCAGTTCTTCAGGTCGTCGATGCTGGCGTACGGGGCGCCGTGCTCGGGGATGCTGGGGCCGGTGGCTTCGTGGTCGGCCGACACCGGCGGCACGGTGCGCAGGCGCGCCTCGATGCCGCTCAGTTCCACGCCCCGGGCGATGTGCTTGGCCATCTGCGCGGTGGCGCCACTGCGGCTGTAGAACAGCACCAGGATGTACGGTTGGGTCACGGCAGGATCTCCAGCACTTTCTCGGGCGGGCGGCCGATGGCGGCCTTGTCGCCGGCAATCAGGATGGGCCGTTCGATCAGGCGTGGGTGCTGCACCATGGCCGCGATCAACTGGTCTTCGCCCAAGGTGGCGTCGGCCAGGTTCAGGGCCTTGTATTCGTCTTCGCCGGTGCGCAGCAGGGCGCGCGCGTGCAGGCCCAGCTTGGCCAGCACGGCCTTGAGGGCGGCGGCGTCAGGCGGGGTTTCCAGGTATTTCAGCACGGTGGGTTCCAGGCCGCGGGCCTGCAGCAGTTCCAGCGCGGCACGGGACTTGGAGCAGCGCGGGTTGTGGTAAAGCGTCAGGTCGGTCATTTGCGGTCGCACCTTGAGTCAAGTGGGGGCTATTCTAACCGTGTGGCGGGCGGTGTCTAACCGCTCGCCGCCTTTTTGGCAGCACTTAAGGAAGGTAGCAATCATGGCATGGCGTGTGGCGGTGTGTCTGGCCCTGGTCCTGTTGAGCGGCTGCGGGGCGGACTATGGGGTGGACCAGAACGGCAAGCTGGTCAAGGCGCGGCAGTTGGCAGATCAATGGCTGGTGGTGAATTACTGGGCGGACTGGTGCGGCCCGTGCCGCAGCGAGGTGCCGCAGCTCAACGCGCTGGCCGAGCAGCTCAAGGGCAAGGGCGTGGCGGTGCTGGGGGTGAATTTCGATGGCTTGCACGGTGATGAGCTGAAGAAGGCGGCCCAGGAGCTGGGCATCAACTTCACGGTGCTGGCCGACGACCCGGCGCCCCGTTTCGACCTGCCGCAGAATGATGCGCTGCCCATTACCTACATCATCGATGCCAAGGGCAAGGTGCGCGAGCAGTTGGTGGGCGAGCAGACGGCGGCGGGTATCAGCGAGAAACTGGCGAAGTTGAAGAGTTCGTGAGGGCCCAGGACGCGGCCTTTGTGGGAGCTGGCTTGCCAGCGAGCCTTTAGGGCTTCAACAGCGGCAAGCCAGCTCCCACAAGGTCAGCCTTCGTCAGGCCACAAGCGCAGCGGCTTGCCTTCCTCGGACCAGAGGCGAATCTGGCCTTCCTTCGACACGCTCCAGCGCTGCACGCCGCCCAGGGCCTGCAGGAAGCGTTGTTCCTGCTCCATGGTGGCCGGGTCGCACAGGCGGCGGGTGCTGCCTACCGCGCCGAAGGTCAGGTGGTGGTGCGACAGCGTGTAGGGCGCGAACCAGTGGTTGCAGCCGGCGTTGCCGTAGGCGCGGCCGTCTTCGCCCAGGGTCAGGCTGATGTGGCTGTAGTCCATCAGCGGTTTGTCGCCGATCCACTCCAGGGTGTACGCCTGTTCCTGTTGCAGCTTGGGCCCGGACGCGCAGCCCGCGAGGGTGGCGGTCAGTGCCGCCAGCAGCAGGGCTTGTTTCACGGGCGCGACTCCTGGCATTTGCGGCACAGGTGCTTGTCGCCCTCGGTGCTCCAGCCCAATTCAGCAATGCGCGCCACGGCGGCAGGTTTCTGCGCCTTGGTGCCCAGCTTGGCGTCTACCGCGAACTCGAACTCAAGGTCGGCGTTGCAGGCGTCGCACTGCACGTGCCACTGGTGAATGGCCAGCTCGCCGAACACCGGGCCACGGGCAACGGCTACCCATTGCCCGGGCGGGTTGATCAGGTGGCGGACTTTTTCGATGGTCAGGCGCATGGACAGGGTCTTGCTGCCCTTGAGGGTCACCAGCAGAACGTCGTCGTTGTGAATCGAACCACCGTTGCCGGTGACCTGATAGCGGCCCGGCGCCAGGGCGCGGCATTCAATCAGGGTGTGGTGCGGGTTGAGCAGGCTGTAGCGAAAATCGTGTTCGACCATGGGTCCTCCAAATCTGCGCGACATGCTAGCACGGGCTGCGGGTCAAGCCTCGACCAGATTCTGCGGCGAGCCACGCCCCCAGTCGGAAATATTGGCCAGCGTGGTGCTGGCGATCGCCGCCAGGGCCTCGCGGGTCAGGAATGCCTGGTGCGCGGTGATGATCACGTTGGGGAAGGTCAGCAGGCGCGCCAGCACGTCATCCTGCAGGGGCAGGTCGGAACGGTCTTCGAAGAACAGCTGGGCTTCCTCTTCATACACGTCCAGGCCCAGGTAGCCCAGTTGGCCGCTTTTCAGCGCGTCGATCAGCGCCGGGGTGTCCACCAGCGCGCCCCGGCCGGTGTTGATGAGCATGGCGCCGGGCTGCAGGTTGGCCAGGCTGTGGGCGTTGATCAGGTGCTGGGTGCTGGCCGTCAGTGGGCAGTGCAGGCTGATGATCTGCGCCTGCGCCAGTACCTCGTCCAGCGGCAGGTAGCGCGCGCCCAGGGCCAGCACCGCGTCGTTGGGGTATGGGTCGTAGGCCAGCAACTGGCAGCCGAAGCCATGCATGATGCGCGCGAAGGCGGCGCCGATCTGGCCGGTGCCGACCACGCCCACGGTCTTGCCCACCAGGTCGAAGCCGGTCAGGCCGTGCAGGGTGAAGTCGCCGTCGCGGGTACGGTTGTAGGCGCGGTGCAGGTGGCGGTTCAGCGCCAGAATCAGCGCCACCGCGTGTTCGGCCACGGCGTGGGGCGAATAGGCTGGCACGCGCACCACGGCCAGGCCCAGGCGCCGGGCGCAGGCCAGGTCGACGTGGTTGTAGCCGGCCGAGCGCAGGGCTATCAGCTGTGTACCGCCGGCGGCCAGTTGTTCCAGCACCGGGGCGCGGAGGTCGTCGTTGATAAAGGCGCACACCACTTCGAAGCCGGCGGCCAGGGGCGCGGTGTCCGGGGTCAGGCGCGCGGGTTGGAAGTGCAGGTCGATATCGAGATCGCGAGGCACGGCCAGGAAGCTGTCCTGGTCGTAGTGCTGGCTGCTGAACAGGAGGGTGCGCATGGTCGGGCTTCCTTGGGAGTAGTGGCTACACGGCTATTCGGGCGTGCTCGGCCAGGCGCAGGATGGCCGCGTCCAGCTCATCCAGTGCCTCCTGCGCCTCGCCGTCGTTCTGTTTCAGCAGCGTCTCGCTGCGCTGGCACGCCGCGCGCAGTTGCGGCACGCCGCAGTAGCGGGTGGCGCCGTGCAGGCGGTGCACGCGTTCGATGGTCAGGGTGTGATTGGCGTCCTTGCGTGCCGCCTGGATGGCCTGGCGCTCTTCTTCCAGCGAGGCCAGCAGCATGGCCAGCATGTCGGCCGCCAGGTCTTCCTTGCCGGCGGCCAGGCGCAGCCCTTCGTCAGGGTCGAGCACGTGCAGCACGTCGTCTTCCTGCACCCATTCGCCGCGCTCGCTGGTGCGCGTGCGCAGCACCAGGCCGGTCCACTTCAGCACCACCTGGGCCAGCTGGCGGTCGCTGATGGGCTTGGTCAGGTAGTCGTCCATGCCGCTCTGCAGCAGGGCGCGCTTCTCGTTGGCCATGGCGTGGGCCGTCAGCGCCACGATAGGCAGCGCCGGGCCTGGTTGCGCGGCCTCCCACAGGCGGATTTTCTCGGTGGTCTCGCGGCCGTCCATGCCGGGCATCTGCACGTCCATCAGCACCAGGTCGAAACGCTCTTCCTGCACCGCACGCACGGCGCTGGCGCCGTTGTCCACGGCCAGCACTTCGGCGCCCAGGTCTTCGAGCAGGGTTTGCACCAGCAGCAGGTTGGCCGGGTTGTCGTCCACGCACAGCACCCGCGGCGCACGGTTGGTCAGTGGTTCGTTGTTGTCGTGGCTGTCGTTGCGCAGGCGCTTGGGGTTGATCAGGTCGCTGAGGCCGCGGCGCAGCTTGCGCGTGCAGGCAGGCTTGGGCTGCAGCTGGCTGTGCGGGTTGGGCACGGCGGCATGGAACAGCGTCTGTTCGGTGGTGGGGCACAGCACCAGCACGCGGCAGCCCGATTGCTCGACATCGCGCACCTGCTGCGCCAGGCGGTCGGGGCCGACGTCATAGCTGGTCAGGCCCAGCACGGCCAGGTCGATGGGCTGGCCGGCCAGGTGCGCGGCGTCGGCGGCGGTGATCAGTTTTTCCACCGACGGGAAGGTGGCCACCTTCAGGCCCAGGTCTTCAAGCTGGTGCTGCAGGGCCTGGCGCGCCAGTTCATGGTGTTCGACCACGGCAATGCTGCGGCCGTTGAGCGGCTCGCCGGGCAGGTCCTCGGCGTCGTCGCGAGCCTTGGGCAGGCGCAGGCTGATCCAGAACTCCGAGCCTTCGCCCGGGGTGCTGTCGACGCCGATCTCGCCGCCCATCTGTTCGATCAGGCGCTTGGAAATCACCAGGCCCAGGCCGGTGCCGCCGGGCTGGCGGCTGAGCGAGTTGTCGGCCTGGCTGAAGGCCTGGAACAGGGTGCGCACGTCCTGGTTGGAGAGGCCGATACCGGTGTCCTTGACGCTGATGCGCAGCTGCACGCCGTCGTCGTTTTCATCTTCAAGCATGGCGCGGGCGACGATGGTGCCTTCGCGGGTGAACTTGATGGCATTGCTGACAAGGTTGGTGAGGATCTGCTTGAGCCGCAGCGGGTCGCCGATCAGGGAAATGGGCGTGTCGCGGTACACCAGGCTCACCAGCTCCAGCTGCTTGGCGTGGGCGGCGGGGGCGAGGATGGTGAGGGTGTCCTGCAGCAGGTCGCGCAGGTTGAACGGAATGCTGTCGAGCACCAGCTTGCCGGCCTCGATCTTCGAGAAGTCGAGGATCTCGTTGATGATGCCCAGCAGGCTGTCGGCGGACTTCTCGATGGTGCCCAGGTAGTCGAGCTGGCGCGGCGTGAGGTCGCTTTTCTGCAGCAGGTGGGTGAAACCCAGGATGCCGTTGAGCGGGGTGCGGATCTCGTGGCTCATGTTGGCCAGGAATTCGGACTTGATGCGGCTGGCCTCCAGGGCCTCCTTGCGCGCCAGGTCCAGCTCGATGTTCTGGATCTCGATGGTCTCCAGGTTCTGGCGCACGTCTTCGGTGGCCTGGTCGACGCTGTGCTGCAGTTCTTCCTGGGCGCCCTGCAGGGTTTCGGCCATGCGGTTGATGCCGGCAGCCAGTTCGTCCAGCTCATGGCTGCCCAGCGCTGGCAGGCGCGCTTCCAGGTTGCCATCCTTGAGCTGCACCACGGTCTGCTTGATCTGGCTGATGGGGCCGTTGATGCCGCGGCTCATGCGCATGGCCAGCAGGCCCGTGGCCAGCAGCCCGCAGGCGATCAGCATGAGGCTGGCGAACAGCCCGCGGTACACCCGCAACAGCGTGCCGTCGTGGGACAGCTCCAGCTCTACCCAGCCCAGCAGCAGGTCGGACTCGGTGGGCACCACGTCGCCGGCCAGGTCACGGTGGTGGCCGAACACCGGCAGCAGGTAGCGGGTGGCGTCGTTGCCGCTGCGCAGCAGCAGGTGGGTGCTGTTGCCGATGGGCACCGGGTTGAGCATGCTCGGGCCGGCATGGGCCAACGGCGTGCGATCGGCGGCCAGGAACGACACCGCGCGCACGTCGGCCTGCTCCAGCGCCTGGGCGGCGATGCGCTCCAGCAGCGGCGCGTCGTTGCGCGCCATGCCGTGGGCCACCAGCGGCGCCAGCTGCTCGGCGATCATCTGCCCGCGGCGCAGCAGCTGCGCCTGCAGTTCGGCCTGCTGCATCCAGCTGAAGTAGCCGCCCAGCAGCACCGCCATCAAGGTGGCAGGCAGCAAGGCCAGCAACAGCACGCGGCCGCGGATCCCGAGTCGTTTCAACACGCCTGCTTCTCCCTTCAAGGCCTGGTGGTTTACCCGGGGAAAATACCTCGATAGCGCCACTTATGCACTTCATACGTGCCGTTATGTCGGGCAATGGTTGCCTAGAAGATGAAACATCCTGAATAATTCGTTATTGATAATCACTTCTAGATGCCAATGAATCCTGTAACCAGTTGTGTCGGCAACATCCTCGCCATCGAAGACGACCCGGTGCTGGGCGCCTATGTGCACGAGGAACTGGGCCGCTGCGGGTTCCAGGTGACCTGGTGCCAGAACGGCAATGACGGCCTGGCGCTGGCGCGGGGCGAAGGCTTCGACGTGGTGCTGATGGACATTCTGCTGCCGGGCATGAACGGCCTGGACGTGCTACAGCATTTGCGCGAGCACTCGGCCACGCCGGTGATTCTGATGTCGGCGCTGGGCGCCGAGGCCGACCGCATCACCGGCTTCCGCCGGGGGGCCGACGATTACCTGCCCAAGCCGTTCAGCGTCGACGAACTGCAGGCGCGGGTGGAAGCCATTCTGCGCCGCGTGGCGCTGGAACGGCGGCGCAGCCAGGCACCGCTGCAGCGCAGCGAGGGCGACGGCCTGCATTTCCACGACACGCTGTTCGACGTGACCTTCGGCGACAAGGCCGCAGGCCTCACCCGCAGCGAATTCCGCCTGCTGGACACCCTGAACCGCAGCGCCGACGAGGTGCTGACCAAGGCCTTCCTGTACCAGCATGTGCTGCAGCGCGGCTACGCCCAGCACGACCGCAGCCTGGACATGCACATCAGCCAGATCCGCCGCAAACTCAAGGCCGTGGGTTACCTGGCGCGCCAGGTGCGCACGGTGTGGGGCAAGGGCTACGTGTTCACCGCCAATGAAGAGGTCTGAAGTGCCGGGGCGTCAGTCACTGTTCTGGAAGCTGGTGGTGCTGCTGGTTGCGTTCTGCCTGCTGATGATCTGGCTGAGCTGGTCGTGGGGGCGCTACATGGAGACCCGGAACGCCTTCCTGTCGCGCGACGCCAAGGCGCTGCTGATTGACTACGCCGAGGATGCCGAACGGGCCTGGGAGCAGGGCGGCAGCGCTGGCGTAGACGCCTGGCTGGCGGCCATGGCGCGGCGCGAGAAGGGCTGGATGGGCGTGATCGGCCATGACCTGCAGCCGCTGGGCAGCCAGGCCCTGAGTGACGCCCAGGCGCAGCGCATGACCTTCCTGCGGGGCCTGGACTGGCCGGTGAGCCGCCGCAGCATGGGCCTGCCGTGGCTGCGCGTGCCATTCCCCGGCAACCCGCGGGCCGGCAGCCTGGTGATCGAGCTACCCGAGCGGCTGATGCCCGGCCGCTATGCGCTGCTGTGGCACCTGACCATCACCGGCATAATCCCCGGGGTGTTCACCTTTCTATTGTGCGTGGGCCTTTACCGCCTGCTGATTGCCCCACTGAACCGCCTGCGCGAACAGGCCAATGCCTGGCGCGCCGACCCGCTGCAGGGCCGCCTCAGTGCGCAGGCCACCGGCCGCGCCGATGAGCTGGGCGAGCTGGGCCGCGCCTTCGACCATATGGCCGAGCGCCTGCAAAGCACCGTGGCGCTGCAACGCCAGCTGCTGCGCGACCTGTCCCACGAACTGCGCACGCCCTTGAGCCGCCTGCGCGTGGCCGGCGACAGCGAGCAGGACTGCGCGCGCCTGCGCGACCGGGTGCAGCGCGAAGTGCAGGGCATGCAGCGGCTGGTGGACGATACCCTGCAGCTGGCCTGGCTGGACACCGAACGCAGCGCCCCGGCCCTGGAGCCGATTCAGGTGCAGGCGTTGTGGGACATGCTGGCCGAAAACGCCTGTTACGAAAGCGGCTGGCCCAGCAGCCAGTTGCACTGCGCGGTCAGTGCCGACTGTTGGGTGCAGGGCAATCTCAATGCGCTGGCCCAGGCGTTGGAAAACATCCTGCGCAACGCCATCCGCCATTCACCGCCGCGCGGCGTGGTCAGCCTGCATGGCCGCCGCGACGGCGACCAGTGGCTGCTGTGGCTGGACGACCAGGGCGGCGGCGTGGCCGAGCGTGACCTGGAACGCATCTTTCATCCGTTCATTCGCCTGGACGGCTCGCGCCCCGGCGACGGCGGTTTCGGCCTGGGCCTGAGCATCGCGCGTAACGCCCTGGCCCGCCAGGGCGGGGCTTTGTGGGCGCAGAACACCGGCGTGGGCCTGCGCCTGAACCTGCGCGTGCCCGCTGCTTATAGTTCAATGGAATAAGGCGCGCACTTTGCGTGATATGGCCTTGAAGCGTTTGCCGGTATGATAGGCGCCCCCGCAGTCCGGATTGCGAATACGCCATGACCCTGCAGTACCCAACCATCGCCGATTGCGTCGGCAACACGCCGCTGGTGCGCTTGCAGCGCCTGGCCGGTGAGACCAGCAATACCCTTTTGCTCAAGCTCGAAGGCAATAACCCGGCAGGTTCCGTGAAGGACCGCCCGGCGCTGTCGATGATCACCCGCGCCGAGGCGCGTGGCCAGATCCAGCCCGGCGACACCCTGATCGAGGCCACCTCCGGCAATACCGGTATCGCCCTGGCCATGGCGGCAGCAATCAAGGGCTACAAGATGATCCTGATCATGCCCGACAACTCCACCGCCGAACGCAAGGCGGCCATGACCGCCTACGGCGCCGAGTTGATCCTGGTGACCAAGGAGCAGGGCATGGAAGGTGCCCGTGACCTGGCCGAACGCATGCAGGCCGAAGGCCGCGGCAAGGTGCTGGACCAGTTCGCCAACGGCGACAACCCCGAGGCCCACTACGTGAGCACCGGCCCCGAGATCTGGCGGCAGACCAACGGCACCATTACCCATTTCGTCAGCTCCATGGGCACCACCGGTACCATCATGGGCGTGTCGCGCTACCTGAAAGAGCAGAACCCGGGCGTGCAGATCGTCGGCCTGCAACCCATGGAAGGCTCGGCCATCCCCGGCATTCGCCGCTGGCCCACCGAGTACCTGCCGAAAATCTACCAGGCTGACCGCGTCGACCGTATCGTCGACATGGCCCAGGCCGAAGCCGAAGACGTCACCCGCCGCCTGGCGCGCGAGGAAGGCATCTTCTGCGGCGTGTCCTCGGGCGGTGCCGTGGCGGCCATGCTGCGCCTGTCGCGGGAAGTGGAAAACGCCACCATCGTCGCGATCATCTGCGACCGGGGCGACCGCTACCTGTCCAGCGGCATTTTCGATGCGGCTAACTGATGGCTAAGAAGAACGTCGGCCTGCGCTTCCAGCCCACGGGCGGGCAGCGCGCCGTGCAGGTACCCACCGGCAAGAAACAGCGCCTGGACATCGAGCGCCTGAGCAACGACGGCCGCGGCATTGCCTTCCTGGAAGGCCGCACCTGGTTCGTGCTGGGCGCCCTTGCGGGCGAGCAGGTGGAAGCCCGTGTGCTCAACGCCCACGGCAAGGTAGTGGAAGCACGCACCGAAAAGGTGCTCAAGGCCAGCGCCATGCGCCGCCCCGCACCCTGCCGGCATGTGGACCGCTGCGGCGGCTGCAGCGTGCAACACGTGCCGCGCGAAGAGCAGCTGGCGCTGAAACAGCGCATGCTCGCCGAGCACCTGCAGCGTGCGGGCAACATCGCCCCGTTGCAATGGGATGCGCCCCTCACCGGGCCCGAATTCGCCTACCGCCGCCGCGCCCGCGTGGCCGTGCGCTGGGACATCAAGGCGCGCAAGCTGGACGTCGGTTTCCGCGCCGCTGCCAGCCAGGACATTGTCACCATCGCCGATTGCCCGGTGCTGGTACAGCCCTTGCAACCCATCATGAGCGGCCTGCCTGCAGCGCTGGCCGGCTTGAGCAAACCCCAGGCCATCGGCCATGTGGAGCTGTTCGCCGGCACCGCGTTGTGCGTACTGGTGCGCCACACCCAGGCGTTGCCCGAAGCCGACCTGCAAGCCCTGCTGGCGTTCTGCGCCGAGCACGGCGCGCAGCTGTGGCTGCAAGGCGAAGGCGCGCCGCAACCGGTGGATACCAACGCCACGCTGGGCTTTGCCCTGGCGCCGTGGGACCTGACCCTGGCGTACCGCCCCGGCGATTTCGTGCAGGTGAACGAAGGGGTCAATACCGCGATGATCGAACAGGCCCTGGCCTGGCTCGACCCGCAACCTCAGGAGCGCGTACTGGATCTATTCTGTGGTTTGGGCAACTTTGCCCTGCCGCTGGCCACGCGGGTGGCCGAGGTGGTGGCGGTGGAAGGCGTGCAGGCCATGGTGGACCGCGCGCAAGCCAACGCCCTGAGCAACAAGCTGCATAACGTGAAGGTTTTTCAGGCCGATTTGTCCCAGCCGCTGGCCGGGGCCGAATGGGCCGCCGACGGTTTTTCTGCGGTACTCTTGGACCCACCGCGCGACGGTGCTTTCGAGGTGGTCAGGAACCTGCCGGCATTGGGTGCCAAGCGATTGGTGTATGTGTCCTGCAACCCGGCAACTTTGGCCCGCGACGCGGTCGAATTGATCAAGCAGGGCTACCGGTTAAAACGTGCCGCAATCCTCGATATGTTCCCCCAGACAGCGCATGTCGAGGCGATGGCGTTATTTGAAGCGGACCAGGAAGGTCCGTCTAATCCGACTGGTGCTTGAAAGCAAGTCCTTCGCCGGCCCAGCGAAGGTCAAAGCCAGCGATCTGTTGATGCGTTAGCAACGTGTCATAGGGAAGGTAAACAAGATGGTACAGGTGAGAGCACACCAGCCGATCAACACTGACGGCAGTATCAATCTCGATGCATGGCTGGACCACATTGTCAGTGTCGACCTGGCACTGGACCGTGAGGCCCTGAAAGCGGCGTGTGAATTCGCCCTGCAGGCCGAGCAGCAAGGCAACATGGCCAAGCACTCCTGGGCCGACGGCACGTCGTGTTTCCAGGCGGGCCTGGAAATTGCCGAAATTCTCGCCGACCTCAAGCTGGACCAGGACACCCTGGTGGCCGCGGTCATCTACCGCGCCGTGCGTGAAGGCCGGGTAACCCTGGCCGAGGTGGGCGAGCGCTTCGGCGCCGTGGTCACCAAGCTGATCGACGGCGTGCTGCGCATGGCCGCCATCAGCGCCAGCCTCAGCCCGCGCCAGTCGCTGGTGCTGGGCAGCCAGGGGCAGGTGGAAAACCTGCGCAAGATGCTCGTCGCCATGGTCGACGACGTGCGCGTGGCGCTGATCAAGCTGGCCGAGCGTACCTGCGCCATCCGCGCAGTGAAGAACGCCGACGAGGAGAAGCGCAACCGCGTCGCCCGCGAGGTGTTCGACATCTACGCGCCGCTGGCCCACCGCCTGGGCATCGGCCACATCAAGTGGGAGCTGGAGGACCTGTCCTTCCGCTACCTTGAGCCCGACCAGTACAAACAGATCGCCAAGCTGCTGCACGAGCGTCGGCTGGACCGCGAGCGCTTCATCAGCGACGTGATGACCCAGCTGCAGAACGAGCTGCTGGCCACCGGCGTCAAGGCCGACATCAGCGGCCGTGCCAAGCACATCTACTCCATCTGGCGCAAAATGCAGCGCAAGGGCCTGGAGTTCAGCCAGATCTACGACGTGCGCGCAGTGCGCGTGCTGGTGCCCGAAATGCGCGACTGCTACACCGCGCTGGGCATCGTCCACACCCTGTGGCGGCATATCCCCAAGGAGTTCGACGACTACATCGCCAACCCCAAGGAGAACGGCTACCGTTCGCTGCACACGGCCGTGATCGGCCCCGAGGGCAAGGTGCTGGAAGTGCAGATCCGCACCCACGCCATGCACGAGGAAGCCGAGCTGGGCGTGTGTGCGCACTGGCGCTACAAGGGCACCGACGTCAAGTCCGGCTCCAACCACTACGAAGAGAAGATCTCGTGGCTGCGCCAGGTGCTGGAATGGCACGAGGAACTGGGCGACATCGGCGGCCTGGCCGAGCAGCTGCGCGTGGACATCGAGCCTGACCGCGTCTACGTGTTCACCCCCGACGGCCACGCCATCGACCTGCCCAAGGGCGCCACGCCGCTGGACTTCGCCTACCGGGTGCACACCGAGATCGGCCACAACTGCCGTGGCGCCAAGATCAACGGGCGCATCGTGCCGCTCAACTACAGCCTGCAGACCGGCGAGCAGGTGGAGATCATCACCAGCAAGCACGGCACGCCGAGCCGTGACTGGCTGAACTCCAACCTGGGCTACGTGACCACCTCGCGCGCCCGGGCGAAGATCGTGCACTGGTTCAAGCTGCAGGCCCGCGACCAGAACGTGGCAGCCGGCAAGACCCTGCTGGAGCGCGAACTCAGCCGCCTGGGCCTGCCACAGGTGGACTTCGAACAGTTGGCCGAAAAGGCCAACCACAAGACTGCCGAGGACATGTTCGCCGCCCTGGGTGCCGGCGACCTGCGCCTGGCACACCTGGTCAATTCGGCCCAGCAGCTGGTGGAGCCGGAGCGCGGCAACGAGCAGCTGGAACTGATACCGCGCAAGTCCAGCACCGGTTACAAGCCGGGCAAGCGTGGCGACATCCAGATCCAGGGCGTGGGCAACCTGATGACGCAGATGGCCGGCTGCTGCCAGCCGCTGCCGGGCGACGCCATCGTCGGCTACATCACCCAGGGCCGCGGCGTGAGCATCCACCGCCAGGACTGCGCCTCGGTGCTGCAGCTGGCCGGCCGCGAGCCGGAGCGCATCATCCAGGTCAGTTGGGGGCCGGTGCCGGTGCTCACCTACCCGGTGGACATCATCATCCGTGCTTACGACCGTTCCGGCCTGCTGCGTGACGTCTCCCAGGTGCTGCTCAACGAGCGCATCAACGTGCTGGCGGTGAACACCCGCTCGAACAAGGAAGACAACACCGCGCTGATGTCGCTGACCATCGAGATTCCCGGCCTGGACGCCCTGGGCCGCCTGCTGGGGCGTATCTCGCAGCTGCCGAACATCATCGAGACCCGCCGCAACCGTACCCCATGAGTTACGATCCTGACACTGAACCTGTCAGGGTTTGAGAACACCTGTGGGAGCTGGCGTGCCCGCGCGCGGTTTGGGGCCCCCACAACGACCAGGGCACCCCCCGCCCCCCCGGGCAGGTTGACAACACGTGGGGGTGGTGGCTGCCCCGGGAGTTTGGGCGCCCCCTAAAAGCTCGCGGGCAAGCCAGCTCCCACAGGGCATGTACCGAGGCTGATTGATGTACTCACTTGAAGACCTGCTACACCTCATGGCCCGCCTGCGCGACCCGCAATACGGTTGCCCATGGGACATCAAGCAGACCTACGCCACCATCGTGCCCTACACCCTGGAGGAGGCCTACGAGGTCGCCGACGCCATCGAGCGCAGCGATTTCGAGCACCTGCAGGGCGAGCTCGGCGACCTGCTGTTCCAGGTGGTGTATTACAGCCAGCTGGCGCGCGAGGAAGGGCGGTTCGAGTTTGACGGGGTCGTCGACAGCATCACCCGCAAGCTGATCCGCCGCCACCCCCACGTGTTCCCCACCGGTGACCTCTACGCGCCCCTGGACACCCCGCGCCTGAGCGAGGAGCAGGTCAAGCACCGCTGGGAGGAGATCAAGGCCCAGGAGCGCGCCGAGAAGGCTTCCGCGCCTGAACAGTTGTCGTTGCTCGATGACGTGCCCCACGCCTTGCCGGCCCTGGCCCGTTCGGCCAAGCTGCAGAAGCGCGCCGCCGGTGTCGGTTTCGACTGGCCGGCTGCCTTGCCGGTGCTGGACAAGGTGCGCGAGGAACTGGACGAGGTGCTGGAAGCCATGGCCGGCGACGACCAGGCGGCAGTGGCCGAAGAGGTCGGCGACCTGCTGTTCAGCGTGGTCAACCTGGCACGGCACCTCAAGGTCGACCCGGAAAACGCGCTGCGTGGCGCCAATGGCAAATTCGAGCGACGCTTCCGTTTTATCGAACAGGCATTGCGCGACACCCACCGTCCCATTGAAGATTGCACCCTGGAACAGTTGGACGCCCTGTGGGGCGAAGCCAAACGTCAGGAAAAGAACCTGCCCAGCTGTGGCTGAGCCCGTTGCATAAGTGAGCCCGTACATGAGCATCTCTCTTCGTGACCAATTGCTGAAAGCCGGTCTGGTCAACCAGAAACAGGTCAAGCAAGTCAGCAAGAACCAGCAGAAACAGAAACGCCTGGAGCAGAAAGGCCAGGTCGAGGTCGACGACAGCCAGCAGCGCCTGGCCCAGGAAGCGATGGCCGAGAAGGTCAAGCGCGACCAGGAGCTGAACCGCCAGCAGCAGGAAAAGGCCGAGCAGAAGGCCCGTGCTGCCCAGGTGAAGCAGCTGATCGAGGTGTCCCGCCTGCCCAAGCTGAACACCGAGGACTACTACAACTTCGTCGACGACAAGAAGGTCAAGCGCCTGTCGGTGAACGCCCTGATGCGTGCCAAGCTGAGTTCCGGCTCCCTGGCCATCGTGCACCACGCCGGTGGTTACGAAGTGATCCCGCGCGAGGCGGCGCTGAAGATCCAGGAGCGCGCCCCCGAGCGTATCGTGCTGCTCAATGTGGTGACCGAAGAGCCGGACGCGGATGACCCGTACGCCGCCTACGTCATCCCGGATGACCTGATGTGGTAAGCCACGCCAGATAAACAAAACCCCGCCGAGGCGGGGTTTTTTGTTTAAGGCAGGAAAGTCGAATATTTGTTACTGCCCGGAGCGCTGCGCTTCCAGGTTTTCCAGCTCGGCCTTATAGCTGTGGGCGTCGTTCTCGTTGTGGAACATGCCGACCAGCAGGTCTTGTTGGTAAACGTCCCAGATACGGATGCCAGCGGCGAGGCCTTCGTGGGACATATGTGAATCGTCGCGTTCGGTTACTTTAACAGTCATTTGAAAGCTCCAATTTCTCAAGTTCTGCAGCAAGGCTCTGCAGGACTCTTTTATAGAATTTGTTAGCTTCCTAAGTAAACAGCTGATTTTTGCAACGGATATTTGCAGAAAACGGGCAAATGCCTGAAAGCCCCGTGCTTGGCGGCCTGCGGCGGTTTGTCGCACCCGGTACGGGGTACATGAAAGTATCTTCATATTGCTTCATGGAACAAAAAAAGCCCCGCAAAGGCGGGGCTTCTGGTAATCGGGGGGGACGTTATTCGTCGTCGCCCATGCCCGATTGCAGGTAGTTTTCCAGGCTGACCTTGTCGATCAGGCCCAGCTGGGTTTCCAGCCAGTCGATGTGCTCTTCCTGGTCTTCCAGGATGTCTTCGAGCATTTCGCGGCTACCGAAGTCGCCGGCGGTTTCGCAGTGGGCAATGGCGGCCTTGATGTCGCCGTGGGCCTTGCGCTCGATCTTCAGGTCGCATTCCAGCATTTCGCGGGTGTGCTCGCCGATCAGGATCTTGCCCAGCTCCTGCAGGTTGGGAATGCCTTCCAGGAAGAGGATACGCTTGATCAGCTTGTCAGCGTCCTTCATTGCCTGGATGGATTCCTTGTACTCGTACTTGCCCAGCTTGTTCAGGCCCCAATCTTCGTACATGCGCGCGTGCAGGAAGTATTGGTTGATGGCGATGAGCTCGTTCCCGAGGATCTTGTTGAGATGCTGGATGACGCTGATATCGCCTTTCATGGTGGGGTCCTGTCCTGGTTGTGGGGTGCCAATAACAGGAAGTTTGAGCCCGACAACTTCTGCTGTCAAACCTAAGTTATTGAATAATATATGAAAATTAATCGGAATAAGAATGTTTGAGTTCTGCATCCAGCGCGTAACTACTTGAATTACGGACATAAAAAAACCGGACACAGGGTCCGGTTCTTCGAAATTCGTTGTTTCAGGCGGCGGTAAATTCTACCGGGTAGGGCAGGGCGGCCTGGGTGGCTTGCAGTTCGGTGAGGGTTTCACGTACCACCTGCTTGGCCAGGCACGCGCATTTACCGCATTGTGAGGCCACACCCAAGGTCTGGCGGACGTCCTTGTAGCTGCAGCATCCTTCATAGATCGCGTCACGGATCTGACCGTCGGTCACACCTTGGCAGAGGCAAACATACATAGGGGTACACACCGTCGCTGTGTCGTCTTGATGCGGTGAGACTAATCGTAATGAGAATGCTTGTCAAAACAACTTCGCTCTATATTCGTGAGGGTCGATGAGCGGTTGTTTCAGGGAGGTTGGAAGGGTAATGGAAATGTGGGAGCTGGCTTGCCAGCGAGCTTTTCAGGTGCAAAAAACTCGCTGGCAAGCCAGCTCCCACAATGATCACAAGGTGATCAGGCAGGCGCAATCAATGATCGAAGTCTTCCCAGCCGCCCATTTCCTTCCAGCGGTTGACGATGCCGCAGAACAGCTCGGCAGTCTTCTCGGTGTCGTAGCGCGCCGAGTGCGCCTCGCGGCCATCGAAGTCGATGTCGGCAGCCTGGCAGGCTTTGGCCAGCACGGTCTGGCCGTAGGCAAGGCCCGCCAGCGTGGCGGTGTCGAAGCTGGAGAAGGGGTGGAACGGGTTGCGCTTGAGGTCATTGCGCGCCACGGCGGCATTGAGGAAGCCCAGGTCGAAGCTGGCGTTGTGGCCAACCAGCACTGCGCGCTTGCAGCCGTTGGACTTCAGCGACTTGCGGATGCTGCGGAAGATTTCCGTCAGCGCCGACTCCTCGCTGACCGCCATGCGCAGCGGGTGGTCCAGCTTGATGCCGGTGAACTCCAGCGCGGCGGCCTCGATGTTGGCACCCTCGAACGGCTCCACCCGGAAGAACAGGGTGTGCTCGGGGTACAGGAAGCCCATATCGTCCATGCCGATGATGGTCGCGGCAATCTCCAGCAAGGCATCGGTGGCGCTGTTGAAGCCACCGGTCTCGACATCGACCACTACCGGCAGGTAACCGCGAAAACGCGCCGCCATGGGGTGGCGCGAGGCGCTGCTGCCGGTGTCCAGGTCTTCGTCGAATTGGTCTTCACTCACGCGTTTTGCTCCAGCAGGCGCCAGCGCAGTTTTTCACCGGCGCGCAGCGGGATGACGGACAGCTCGCCGAACGGCAAGGTGGCCGGGGCAGTCCACTCTTCGCGGACCAGGGTGATGCGGTCGGTGTTCACCGGCAGGCCGTAGAACGCCGGGCCAAACAGGCTGGCGAAACCTTCCAGCTTGTCCAGCGCATTGCGCTGCTCGAACGCCTCGGCGTACATCTCGATGGCGGCGTAGGCGGTGTAGCAGCCGGCGCAACCGCAGGCATTTTCCTTGGCGTGCTGGGCGTGGGGCGCCGAGTCGGTGCCCAGGAAGAACTTCGGGCTGCCGCTGGTGGCCGCGTCCAGCAGCGCCACCTGGTGGGTGTTGCGCTTGAGGATCGGCAGGCAATAGAAGTGCGGGCGAATGCCGCCCACCAGCATGTGGTTGCGGTTGTACAGCAGGTGGTGCGCGGTGATGGTCGCGGCAACGTTGGCCGAGGCCTCGTTGACGAACTGCACGGCGTCGGCGGTGGTGATGTGCTCGAACACCACTTTCAGCGTCGGGAAGCGTTCCACCACACGGCGCATGTGCTCGTCGATGAACTGCTTCTCGCGGTCGAACACGTCGACTTCGCCACGGGTCACTTCACCGTGCACCAGCAGCAGCATGCCCACTTCGGCCATGGCTTCGAGCACCGGGAAAATCTTGTCGATGCTGGTCACGCCCGAATCGGAGTTGGTGGTGGCCCCGGCCGGGTACAGCTTGGCGGCGTGCACGAAGCCGCTGGCCTTGGCGGCGCGGATCTCGTCGGGGGTGGTCAGGTCGGTGAGGTAAAGCACCATCAACGGCTGGAACTGGCTGCCGGCCGGGCGTGCGGCGAGGATGCGCTGACGGTAGGCGTCGGCTTCCTGGGCGTTGCGCACGGGTGGGACCAGGTTGGGCATGATGATCGCGCGGCCAAAGGTGCGCGCGACGTCGCCGACGGTGTGGGGCAGCACAGCGCCATCGCGAAGATGGATGTGCCAGTCATCGGGACGCAGGAGGGTCAGGCGGTCGGACATTGGGGGGGTTCCAGGCGGTTCGAACTCGGGGGAATGCTACCGCAAATGGCCTCGGCAGGCACTCGCTATCAAGTTTTGCCGACGACGTCCGATAGCCCGGGGGTATGTGGTACAAATCTGTGGAGCCTCCCGTGCGCCAGCGTTATCTAGCCCTGTTCAGTATCTTCGCCAGCCTGCCCGCCATGGCTATCACTTTCCAGACCCGCCTGGAGAACGTCGAGTGGAAGGTCGAGGGCGACCAGTTCGAATGCCGTCTTGTCCAGCCGATCGCCGACTTCGGTTCGGGCGAGTTCGTCCAGCGCGCGGGCGAGGGGGCTGTATTCAGCCTCAAATCCGGCAGTCTGCTGCTGGGCCGTGGCTCGGCCACCTTGTTGGCGGCGGCCGCGCCGTGGCAGCCGGGGCGTGGCGACATCAACCTGGGCTCGGTGCGCATGGGCGAGCGCGGCACCCTGTTCAGCAGCTCCCAAGGCCAGGCCAGCCGCTTGATCGGTGGGTTGATGGAAGGCCGCAGCACGGTCATCCGCACCTTCTCCGGCACCACCGGAAGGCCTACCGAAGTGCGCGTGCTGCCGGTGCGCTTCAGCCAGGGCTACAGTGACTTCCAGGCCTGCACCAGCAAGCTGCTGCCGATGAACTTCGACCAGGTCAGCCGCACCCAGGTGGGCTTCCCGGGTGGCGGCGCCGACCTGGACGCCGCCGACAAGCGCCGCCTGGATACCATTCTTGCCTATATGAAAGCCGACCCGTCGGTGAACCATGTGGAGCTGGACGGCCACTCCGACAACAGCGGCAACCGCCTCACCAATCGTGACATGTCGCGCCGCCGCGCACTGGCGGTACTGGACTACCTGAAAGCTGCGGGTGTGCCGGAGTCCGACATGGTCATGCGCTTCCACGGCGAGCAGTTCCCGGTGGCGCCCAACACCAGCGCCGCCAACCGCGCGCTGAACCGCCGGGTGAACATCCAGTTGTCGCGGGTGGCGATGGCCGACAAGCCAGCGGTGCCGCCCGAGGCGGTGCAGCAGGCGCCTGTGCCAAGCTCGCAGCAGGCCCCGGCCCAGCCAGGCCCGGCGCAACCGAAGCCGCCAGCGCAACTTTAAGGGTCGCTGAAGCGAAAGTTATTGTCGCTTCATCGTCATTTGCTGTCGCGCCTCTGTAATTCTGCGGGTTTGAACGGTAGACTAATCGGCTTTCCGTACAACCCCGTGGAGTGATGGCATGGCGGACGTAAACAAGGTCGTTCTGGCGTATTCCGGCGGCCTGGACACTTCGGTGATCCTCAAGTGGCTGCAGGACACATATAACTGCGAAGTGGTGACCTTCACCGCTGACCTGGGTCAGGGCGAAGAGGTAGAGCCTGCACGTGCCAAGGCGCAAGCCATGGGCGTGAAGGAAATCTACATCGACGACCTGCGCGAAGAATTCGTGCGTGACTTCGTGTTCCCGATGTTCCGCGCCAACACCGTCTATGAAGGCGAGTACCTGCTGGGTACCTCCATCGCCCGTCCGCTGATCGCCAAGCGCCTGATCGAGATCGCCAACGAAACTGGCGCCGACGCCATTTCCCACGGCGCTACCGGCAAGGGCAACGACCAGGTGCGTTTCGAGCTGGGTGCCTACGCCCTCAAGCCAGGCGTGAAAGTGATCGCCCCTTGGCGTGAATGGGACCTGCTGTCGCGCGAGAAGCTGATGGACTACGCCGAGAAGCACGCGATCCCGATCGAGCGTCACGGCAAGAAGAAGTCCCCGTACTCGATGGACGCCAACCTGCTGCACATCTCCTATGAAGGCGGCGTGCTGGAAGACACCTGGACCGAGCACGAAGAAGACATGTGGCGCTGGACCGTCTCGCCAGAGAACGCTCCAGACACCGCCCAGTACCTGGAACTGACCTACCGCAACGGTGACATCGTTGCGCTGGACGGCGTAGAGATGAGCCCGGCCACTGTCCTGGCCACCCTGAACAAGATCGGCGGCGCCCACGGCATCGGCCGTCTGGACATCGTCGAGAACCGTTACGTGGGCATGAAGTCCCGTGGCTGCTACGAAACCCCAGGCGGCACCATCATGCTGCGCGCCCACCGTGCCATCGAGTCCATCACCCTGGACCGCGAAGTCGCTCACCTGAAAGACGAGCTGATGGCCAAGTACGCCAGCCTGATCTACACCGGCTACTGGTGGAGCCCTGAGCGCCTGATGCTGCAACAGATGATCGACGCCTCCCAGGTCAACGTGAACGGCGTGGTCCGCCTGAAACTGTACAAGGGCAACGTCATCGTCACCGGCCGCAAGTCCGACGACTCGCTGTTCGACGCCAACATCGCCACCTTCGAAGAAGACGGCGGCGCGTACAACCAGGCCGACGCGGCGGGCTTCATCAAGCTCAACGCCCTGCGCATGCGCATTGCTGCCAACAAGGGTCGCAAGCTGTTCTGATTGCCCCCTGGCTGCACCCGAAAGCCCCGGCATTGCCGGGGCTTTTGCGTTTCTGGGCAAAGTGTTTCATGCCGGCGCCGCAGCCTGGCGGGCGGGCAGGCTGCTGAGCCGGCGGGTGAGGGTGGTGAGTGCGGCTTCATCCAGGTCGTAGGCGCTGATGGTGCACTCGGCACTGTGCTCGAAGGCCTTGCCCAGCAGGTGCCCCAGTAGCACATTCACCGGGCTGCGCAGTTGTTGCAGCCGGTACAGCATGATCAGGTGGCGTTCGGCCGGGGCCTTGGGCCGCAGGATCTCATTGATCATCTCGTCCAGGTCCTGCTCGTTGGCGAAGTGGCTGTAGTCCAGGATGTACAGCGCCCTGAACTCTTCGCTGCGGCGCTGGCGCAGGGTGGGGACGTCACGGGGTGGGGGCGCCTGCGCAGGGGTTACCTTGGGGGGCTCGGTGGCGGGAGGTGGGCCGGCTTGCGTAGCAGGCAACGGAGCTGGCTTGGCCTGTGTTGGCTGGCCCTTGGCTATTTCAAGGAAATCGTTCTCGTTGCGGAAGTCCGACGGGGAATAAAGCACTTTGTAATTGAAATTCAATGTTACAAAGAATAGCAGAGTCAGGAAAGGCGGAAAGCCGATAAGGAACCAGGTATACAGGTCCTGGCTATCGTCTTTCAAAAAAGGCAGCGAAGCCAGTGCAGACGCTTCGACAATGGCGGCAAATATGGCAATGATTGTCAGCGGGTTCTTTGTATTCGCGGGTGGGGTGGGCATGGAAACTCCTTGTACGGCGGTTTTTGCCTGGCCGTATCTGTGGTTGAAATTCTAGAGTTTCTGCGGTGGTAGGCGAGAGATGCATAATTATTTTATTTGTTCATATTGCAAATATATCGCTTTGCTCAATCGCTGCCAGTTGCGGGCCGGGAATGCCTTTCCTGCCTGATGACACCTGGGGCCCACAGCGTAAGGGGCTTTGCGGGAAGTGACAGGTGTAAGGGTATTTACACTTTGTTATAAAGAGAGGCAGCGGCGCAGAGGCGTTGCTGCCGCACCCGGTGGTGCGCTGAGGCCCTGGTTATTGTCCCCGGGACTATTCGACACAGAATGAATGGCTTGTAAGCAAATACTCAATTGCTGCCCATAAATCAATGTGCAATGCTCTTTGGGCTCAGATATTTTTCAATGTAGGGCTACCAATTGTCGGAAAGATCTGGAGAGAACTTCAGGGAGTGAGGTTTTCTGTAGGAAATGTCTCTCTTGGCTGTAAGTCTTGTCTTTGCTGCTTGGTTGCAGGCGGTGACGCAATGCAAAGTGCCGGATGACTAGGCTATTGTGCGGGCTCTAAAAATTCGAACAGCGAAAATTGGATTTTCCCATGAATAAAGTGCTGATCGTGGATGATCACCCTGTGGTTCGCCTGGCGTTGCGCATGCTGATGGAGCGCCATTGCTACGAGGTGGTCGGCGAAACCAACAACGGCGTGGATGCCTTGCAGTTGGCCCGAGAGCATCAACCGGACCTTGTCATACTCGACATCTGCATTCCCAAGCTCGACGGCCTGGAGGTAATGGCGCGCCTGAGCAGCGAGCGTCGCGCTACCAAGGTGCTGGTGCTGACCTCGCAGATGCCGGGGCATTTCTCCATGCGCTGCATGCAGACCGGCGCGGCGGGTTATGTGTGCAAGCAACAGGAGCTGACGGAGCTGCTCAGCGCCATCAAGGCGGTGCTCTCGGGGTACAGCTATTTCCCCAACCAGGCACTGCATTCGGTGCGGTCCAGCCTGGGCAACGCCTCGGAGTCACAAATGATAGAGCGCCTCTCCGGGCGCGAGATGATGGTGTTGCAGCAGCTGGCGCGGGGCAAGAGCAACAAGGAAATTGCCGACGGCATGTTCCTCAGCAACAAGACCGTCAGCACGTACAAGACCCGCTTGCTGCTCAAGCTCAATGCGCGGTCGCTGGTGGACCTGATCGAGCTGGCGCAGCGCAATGGCCTGGCGTGAACCGGCCCGCGGCCGGTGCGCGAAAGGAAAGGCTGAAAAGGGTTACAGATCGAAGTCGTAGTCGGCCAGCTGCTTCTGCAGGCGGCGTTCTTCCAGCAGATTGTCGATGGTGCGGCGTTTGCTCAGGTTGGTCTTTGCGGTTTCCGCAGGGGCTTCGGCTTCGTCGTTGTCGACAGGGGCAAACTCGTCTTCCACATCCAGTTCTTCTTTACCGGTGCTCATAAAGTCAACTCCAGGCTTGGAATGCCATTGGCGCACCTTATATCGGTAAATCTTCCACGCGTAAAAAAGATTTTTTCAATCGGCTGATCAGGTTTTTCAATAAGCCTTCAATCGTCCGAGGTCTTGTGCTTGTAATCGCACAAATCTTCGATGCGGCAACTGCCGCAGCGCGGCTTGCGCGCCTGGCACACATAGCGGCCGTGAAGGATCAGCCAGTGGTGCGAATCGAGCAGGTATTCCTTGGGCACGAACTTGAGCAGGTTCTTTTCCACCTCCAGCACGTTCTTGCCCGGGGCGATGCCGGTGCGGTTGGCGACGCGGAATATGTGCGTGTCCACGGCCATGGTCGGCTGCCGGAAGGCGGTATTGAGTACCACGTTGGCGGTCTTGCGGCCTACGCCTGGCAGGGCTTCCAGCGATTCGCGGTCCTGGGGAACCTCGCCGCCGTGCAGTTCCACCAGCATGCGGCAGGCTTCGATCACGTTGCGTGCCTTGCTGTTGTACAGGCCGATGGTCTTGATGTATTCCGACAGGCCATCCACGCCCAGCGCGTAAATGGCTGCCGGCGTATTGGCCACGGGGTAAAGCCTGGCGGTGGCCTTGTTCACGCCTACGTCAGTGGACTGGGCCGACAGGATTACCGCGATCAGCAGCTCGAAGGCCGAGGTGTAGGCCAGCTCGGTCTTGGGTTCGGGGTTGTCTTCATGCAGCCGGCGAAAGATTTCCCGGCGTTTGACGTTGTTCATCGGTCACGGTGTCCTTGGTTCGTGGCGTCGGCGGCAGCGGCCTGCTGCGCCTTGATCCGCGCCAGGGCCGCTTGCACCGGGTCACTGATGGCAGCGGGCGCAGGTGCGGGCGCCAGGCGCTGGGCTTCGCGCCGCGCGGCCAGGCTGGCCAGGCGCGCGTTGCGCTGCTCGAAACGCCTGCGGGCGCGGTCACGCTTGCTTGCACGGGCCTGGCGTTCGCCGTCGGTATGCGCCAGGCCGCCCACGATCGCCACGCCGGCGTTGGCCGGCAATGGCCGCAGCTCGATGCAATCCACCGGGCAGGGCGCCAGGCACAGGTCGCAGCCGGTGCATTCGTCGACGATGACAGTGTGCATCAGCTTGGCGGCGCCGACGATGGCGTCTACCGGGCAGGCCTGGATGCATTTGGTGCAGCCGATGCATTCGGCTTCACGGATATAGGCCACTTGGGGTGGGGCGCTGCCGCGGCTGGTGTCCAGGGCGATGACCGGCACCTGCAGCAGGTTGGCGAGCGCGGCGAGGGTCTCGGTGCCACCTGGCGGACATTTGTTGATCGCATCGCCTGCCGCCATGCCTTGGGCATAGGGCAGGCAGCCGCCATGGCCGCATTTGCCGCACTGGGTCTGGGGCAGCAGGGCGTCTATGCGTTGGGTCAGGCTCATCTTTCTGTCCGGCAGTGCCATGAACAATTGTGGGAGCTGGCTTGCCAGCGAGATTTTGAGGTGCCCCAAAAAGCTCGCTGGCAAGCCAGCTCCCACAAGAGTATTACTTGATGCGCTGGCCCGGCTTGGCGCCGCTGTCAGGGCTCAGCAGGTAGATCTCTTCACCGCCAGGGCCGGCGGCCATGACCATGCCTTCGGACATGCCGAAGCGCATTTTACGGGGCTTGAGGTTGGCGATCATCATGGTCAGGCGCCCTTCCAGTTCAGCCGGGTTCGGGTAGGCGCTCTTGATGCCCGAGAACACGTTGCGCTGCTCGTCACCGATGTCCAGGGTCAGGCGCAGCAGTTTGTCGGCGCCCTCCACGTGCTCGGCCTTGACGATCAGGGCCACGCGCAGGTCGACGGCGGCAAAGGTGTCGAACTCGATTTCCGCCGCCAGCGGCTCCTTGACCAGTTCGCCGTTGCCGGCAGGCGCGGTGGCCGCCTGGCTGGCTTCCAGGTCTTCCTTGGAGGCGTCGACCATGGCTTGCACCTTCACCGGGTCGATGCGGCTCATCAGCGCCTGGAACGGGTTGAGCTGGTGGTTGGCCAGCAGGGTGGCGTGGTCGGCCCAGGTCAGCGGCGCGACGTTGAGGAACGCCTCGGCGTCGGCGGCCAGGTTCGGCAGCACCGGCTTGAGGAAGATAACCAGCTGGCGGAACAGGTTCACGCCCAGGGCGCATACGGCCTGCACTTCGGCCTGCTTGCCTTCCTGTTTGGCCAGGGCCCACGGCGCCTTCTCGGCGATGAACGCGTTGGCGCGGTCGGCCAGGGCCATGATTTCACGCATGGCGCGGGCGAAGTCGCGGTTCTCGTAGGCCTCGGCGATGCTTGGCGCGGCGGCCAGGAACGCGTCGGTGAGTTCCGGGGCGGCGTTTTCAGCCACCAGCACGCCTTCGTTGCCCTTGTGGATGAAGCCTGCGCAGCGGCTGGCGATATTCACCACCTTGCCCACCAGGTCCGAGTTGACCTTCTGCACGAAGTCTTCCAGGTTCAGGTCCATGTCGTCGACGCCACGGCCCAGCTTGGAGGCGTAGTAGTAGCGCAGGTATTCCGGCGACAGGTGGTCCAGGTAGGTGCGCGCCTTGACGAAGGTGCCACGCGACTTGGACATTTTCTGGCCGTTGACGGTCAGGTAGCCGTGCACGTTCACTGCGGTCGGCTTGCGGTAGCCGGCGCCTTCGAGCATGGCGGGCCAGAACAGGGCGTGGAAGTTGATGATGTCCTTGCCGATGAAATGGTACAGCTCGGTGGTGGAGTCCTTGGCCCAGTAGGCGTCGAAGTCCAGGTCCGGGCGGCGCGCGCACAGGTTCTTGAAGCTGGCCATGTAGCCGATGGGCGCGTCCAGCCATACATAGAAGTACTTGCCAGGCTCGCCCGGAATCTCGAAGCCGAAATACGGCGCGTCACGGGAGATGTCCCATTCCTGCAGGCCGCTGTCCAGCCACTCGGCCAGCTTGTTGGCGACGGCGTCCTGCAGGGTGCCGCTGCGGGTCCACTCCTGCAGCATGGCCTGGAAGTCAGGCAGCTTGAAGAAGAAGTGCTGGGAGTCCTTGAGCACCGGGGTGGCGCCGGAGATCGCCGACTTGGGGTTCTTCAGCTCGGTGGGCGCGTAGGTGGCGCCGCATTTCTCGCAGTTGTCGCCGTACTGGTCTTCGGCCGCGCACTTGGGGCAGGTGCCCTTGATGAAGCGGTCGGCCAGGAACATCTGCTTGTCCGGGTCGAAGTACTGGGTGACCGAGCGCTGGGAGATGTGGCCGGCGTCACGCAGCTTCAGGTAGATCTGCGACGACAGCTCGCGGTTTTCTTCGGCGTGGGTGGAGTGGAAGTTGTCGAACTCCACCAGGAAGTCGGCAAAGTCGGTGCTGTGCTCGACCTGTACGCCGGCGATCAGCTGTTCAGGCGTGATGCCTTCCTTTTCCGCGCGCAGCATGATGGCCGAGCCGTGGGCGTCGTCGGCGCAGACGTAGGTGCACTGGTTGCCACGGTGCTTCTGGAAACGCACCCACATGTCGGTCTGGATGTACTCGACCATGTGGCCAAGGTGGATCGAACCGTTGGCGTAGGGCAGGGCGCTGGTGACGAGAATCTTGCGGGGCTCGGACATGGGGCTCGGCTACTTAGAAGTCAAAACAAGATCGGCCACTATAAAGGACCCGCGCTGCGCGAACAAACCCCCGTAGCAGCTGCCGAAGGCTGCGTCCGGGCCAATGCGCGGTGCCAGAGCCTGTGCGGCGGCTGGGACGCGGCCTGCGGCCGCTGCTACAGAGGATCGGTGGCGCGGCCCGTAGCAGCATTGTTTTTCCACCGGTGCGCCGGACGCGCTAGGATAGCCGTCTGTCTTGCTCAGTCTTTATAACGGGAGAACCCATGGGTGCCGTCAATCGCGCAGCCGTCGAAGCCGTGCTTCGCCAGTACACCGACCCTTACCTGAACCAGGACCCGGTCAGCGCCGGGTGCGTGCGGGCCATCGATATCGCTGGCGAGCAGGTCAGCGTGGTGCTGGAGCTGGGCTATGCCGCCGGTCTGTTCAAGAATGGTTTCGCGCAAATGCTGCAACTGGCCATCGAGGGCCTGGACGGCGTGGCCCGGGCCACGGTGCGTATCGACTGCGTGATTGCCGCGCACAAGGCCCAGGCGCAGATCCCGGGCATGGCCAACGTCAAGAACATCGTGGCCGTGGCCTCGGGCAAGGGTGGCGTGGGCAAGTCCACCACCGCCGCCAACCTGGCCCTGGCGCTGGCACGCGAAGGTGCGCGCGTGGGCATCCTCGACGCCGATATCTACGGCCCCAGCCAGGGCGTGATGTTCGGCATCGCCGAGGGCACCCGCCCGCAGGTCAAGGACCAGAAGTGGTTCGTGCCCCTCAAGGCCCACGGCGTCGAGGTGATGTCCATGGCCTTCCTCACCGACGACAACACGCCCATGGTATGGCGTGGGCCGATGGTGTCCGGTGCCCTGCTGCAACTGATCACCCAGACCGCCTGGGACGACCTGGATTACCTGGTCATCGACATGCCCCCAGGCACCGGTGACATCCAGCTGACCTTGGCGCAGAAAGTGCCGGTGGCCGGCGCGGTCATCGTTACCACGCCTCAGGACCTGGCTCTGCTGGACGCCAAGAAAGGCGTGGAGATGTTCCGCAAGGTCAACATCCCGGTGCTGGGCGTGGTGGAAAACATGGCCGTGCACATCTGCTCCAACTGCGGCCATGCCGAGCACCTGTTCGGCGAAGGCGGTGGCGAGAAGCTGGCGTCGCAGTACGGGGTGGAACTGCTGGCCTCGCTGCCCCTGTCGATGCTGATCCGCGAACAGGCCGACAGCGGCAAGCCCACGGCCATCGCCGAGCCGGAAAGCCAGATTGCCATGGTCTACCAGGAGTTGGCTCGCCAGGTGGGCGCGCGCATTGTGATGCAGGAAGCGGCGGCGCCGGCCATGCCGAGCATTACCGTCAGCGACGACTGAGCGCGCCTGTCGCCGCTGCCCCAGGCAGCGGCGACGGTAAATCGCAGGCATAAAAAAACCCCGCTCGAGAGCGGGGTTCTTTTGAACTGTTCAGTACAAGTTAGATAACTTGAACTTCTTCAGCTTGCATGCCTTTCTGGCCGCGGGTAGCGACGAAAGAAACCTGCTGGCCTTCTTTCAGGCTTTTGAAGCCGTCAGCCTGGATAGCTTTGAAGTGAACGAACAGGTCGTCACCGGATTGTGGAGTGATGAAGCCGAAGCCTTTTTCATCGTTGAACCACTTAACGGTACCGGTTTGGCGATTGGACATGGTAAATCTCCTTGGACAAAGTTAACTGCGGTTCAGGAAATGCCCTGGCCGAGACTGAGTGCAAAGAGCAGGAAAATTCATGAAGATGTAAAACATCGGGTAGAGATTCTCAGTGACACAAGCAACACAGTGACGCCACCTTAACCCTTTTTCCGGGACCTGCCAATGCCATTCGCCGCGAATAACACAAATCATGACTGACGGTGCCGGCAAGTGGCGAAAAGTCGCAGTTTTCGGGGCCTGTACGGCATGAAATGACCAGCCGGTCCGAACAAATGGCCGCGGTGCTTTGAGCCATGGCGCGCGGTCCGGTAAGATGCGGGCAACATTTTCACCACCTCGCTATTCAGGACACCCCGCCATGAGCATCAAATCGGACAAGTGGATTCGCCGCATGGCGCAAGAGCACGGCATGATCGAGCCTTTCGTCGAGCGCCAGATGCGTGGCGAAGGCGCCGACCGGCTGATCTCCTTCGGCGTGTCCAGCTATGGCTACGACGTGCGCTGCGCCGATGAATTCAAGGTGTTCACCAACATCAACTCGGCCACCGTCGACCCGAAGAACTTCGACGAGAAGAGCTTCGTCGATGTGAAAAGCGACGTGTGCATCATTCCGCCGAACTCCTTCGCCCTGGCCCGCACCGTCGAGTACTTCCGCATTCCGCGCAACGTGCTGACCATCTGCCTGGGCAAGAGCACCTACGCGCGCTGCGGCATCATCGTCAACGTCACCCCGCTGGAACCGGAGTGGGAAGGCCACGTGACCCTGGAGTTCTCGAACACCACCACGCTGCCGGCAAAAATCTACGCCAACGAAGGCGTGGCGCAGATGCTTTTCCTGGAATCTGACGAAGAATGTGAAGTGTCCTACAAGGACCGCGGCGGCAAGTACCAAGGCCAGCGTGGCGTGACCCTGCCGCGTACATAATCCGACCGGCGCAAGGAATTAGTCGGGGAAAAGGCACTCTATCGAGGTGAACTGTTCCGTTTCGCGTCATGCGAAGCGGGCCATTGACCAGGGAGTGCCTATGAAAATCGACCCGACCATCAGCGCCGAACTGGCCAGGCTGGAGCCCAACCAGATTGGCGTGCTTGCGTGGACCTTGCTGGCCAACCCCATGGCGCAGCACGCGGGTGGCTTGCCGGGCCAACCGGACCCCGACCCGAACCCGGATTACCCTCAACCCGAAGAGCCGGGCGAACCCACCATCCCCGATCAGCCCCCGCCTGCGCCTGTGGCGTGACGTCGTAGCGGCCACACCTGGCCGTCGCCGATCACGAACACGTGGTCGCCGCGGCCAGGGTGCAGCGCATGCCCCCCTGTAAAGGCGCCGAACGCCGGTAGCAGGCTGACTTTTACCGCAAAGCTGAAACACGGCAGCCTCAGGCTTTGCCGCCCTTTGCCGTGCAGGCGATACACCGGATGCACATGGCCGGCCAGTACGGGCAACTGTGGGTGCGGCTCTGGCTCATGTTGCAAGGCAAAGGGCCCCAGCAGCAACGGCTCGGCCACCACCTCGAATGCCAATGCCGCAGGCGGGTCACCCGCGCGGCGGTCGTGGTTGCCGCGTATCAGCGTCACGGCCAGCGTGGGGTGGCGGTCGCGCCATTGCTGCAGCGCCGCCAGCGTCGCCGGCCCTTGGGAGCCAGGGGCGTGCAGGAAGTCGCCGAGAAATATCAGCCGTTGGCAGTCGTGCAAGGCCAGCAGCCTGTCCAGCAGCGCCAGGTTGCTGGCCGTGGTGCCGTGGGGCACCGGCTGGCCCAGGCGACGGTAGGCCGCGGCCTTGCCGAAGTGTGCGTCGGCGATCAGCAGCGCGCGTTGTTCGGGCCAGTAGATGGCCTTTTCCGGCAACAGCCACAGGGTTGTGCCGTGGAAGGTGAAAGCGTGGTGACCGCTCATGGGCCTGCCGCCGTTTCCAGGTCGCTGACCATCCGTGCGATGCGGTCTGCCAATTTCTCGGAGCTGAGGCTTTCGCGGAAGCGTTCCACCATCAGCGGAAAGCCCAGTGGCGTGGCACGCTTGAGCGCGTGCAGGTCCAGGCGCTGGTGCTGCATGCGCAGCAGGGTCTGCTCCAGGCGCTCCACGTCCAGTTCCTGGCGCAGCACTTCTTCCTGGGCCTGGGTCAGCAGCAGGTTGCCGGCGTCGTATTGCTTGAATACCTCGAAGAACAGCCCGCTGGAGGCCTGCACCTGGCGGGTGCTTTTCTGCGAGCCGGGGTAGCCGCCAAACACCAGCCCGGAGATACGCGCTATCTCGCGAAAGCGCCGCAGTGCCAGCTCGCCGGCATTCAGGCTGGCCAGGACGTCGGCCAGTAGCTGCTCGGGGCTCAGCAGCGCGCCATTGAGCCACTGCGACCAGTCCACCGCAGTGGCGCTGAGCAGTTCGAAGCCGTAGTCGTTGACGGCGATGGAGAAGGTCAGCGGCTGGCGCTGGCTCATGCGCGATGCCAGCAGGCTGCCCAGCCCCAAGTGCACCTGGCGGCCGGCGAAGGGGTAGAGAAACAGATGCCAGCCCTCGCGGGACTTCAGCGTTTCGGCCAGCAAGGTGTTCGGCGTGGGTAGTGCCGACCAGTGCTGCTGCACCTCCAGCAGTGGCCGCACGGCGCGCATGGGCGCGCTCTGGTATTCGCCCTCGGCGGCCAGGCCCAGTTGCCGTACGAGGGCGGCGGCCAGCTCGCTGGACAGCGGCATGCGCCCGCCATTCCAGCGTGGCACGGCGGCTTTTTTCGTGGTGCTGCGCTTGACGTAGGCCGTCATGTTTTCCACCCGCACCAGCTCCAGCTGCCGCCCTGCGAACAGGAAACCGTCACCGGGCCGCAGGCGGGCGATAAAGCCTTCCTCGACGCTGCCCAACGAGCGCCCGCCACCGCCCTTGCTCCAGTACTTCAGTTGCAGGCTGGCGTCGCTGACGATGGTGCCGATGCTCATGCGGTGGCGGCGCGCCAGACGCGCGTCGGGCACCCGCCACATGCCCTGCGCATCGGGCTCCACACGTCGGTAGTCAGGGTAGGCCGTGAGCGAGTGGCCGCCATGGCGCACGAACGCCAGGGCCCAGGCCCATTCGTCGTCGGTGAGGTCGCTGTAGGCCCAGGCGCTGCGGACTTCGGCCAGCAGTTCGTCGGGCCGGAAACCGCCGCCCAGGGCCATGCTCACCAAGTGCTGCACCAGCACGTCCAAGGGTTTGTGCGGGGATTCGCGTGGCTCGATCTGCCGCGCCGCCACGGCTTGTTCGGCCGCCGCAGCCTCCACCAGTTCCAGGCTGTGCGTAGGCACCAGCGTCACGCGCGAAGGCCGGCCTGGGGCGTGGCCCGAGCGCCCGGCGCGCTGCATCAGGCGCGCCACGCCCTTGGCCGAGCCGATCTGCAGCACTCGTTCCACGGGCAGGAAGTCCACGCCCAGGTCGAGGCTGGAGGTACAAATCACCGCCTTGAGCTGGCCGTCCTTGAGGGCGCGCTCCACCCAGTCGCGGGTTTCCCGGGCCAGGGAGCTGTGGTGCAGGGCGATGATGCCCGCCCAGTCGGGGCGCGCGTCGAGAATCGATTGAAACCAGATTTCCGCCTGGGAGCGGGTGTTGGTGAACACCAGGCAACTGCTGCTGGTGTCGATTTCGCGCACCACCTGGTCGAGCATGCGCAGGCCCATGTGGCCGCCCCAGGGGAAGCGTTCGATGGCGGCCGGCAGCAGCGTGTCGACTTCGATGCGCTTGGCTTCGGCGCCTTGCACGGTGATGCCCTGGCCTGCCCCCAGCAGCACATCCTGGGCGTGCGCCTGGTTTCCGAGGGTGGCGGAGATGCCCCATACGATCAAACCAGGCTGCCAGCGGCGCAGGCGCGCCAGGGCCAGCTGCAACTGCACGCCGCGCTTGTTGCCGATCAATTCGTGCCACTCATCCACCACGACCATGACCAGGCTGGCGAATTCGCTGGCGGCATTCTCGCGGGCCAGCAGCAGGGTCAGGCTTTCCGGCGTGGTGATCAGCGTGGTGGGCAGCCGCCGGCCCTGGCGGGCGCGTTCGGCGCTGCTGGTGTCGCCGGTCCGCAGGCCCAGGGTCCAGGGCAGTTGCAGGTCGTCCAGTGGCGCTTGCAGGGCGCGGTGGGTGTCGGCGGCCAGGGCGCGCATGGGCGTGAGCCACAGCACCGTCAACGGGGCGGTGCGCGGGCCGGGTTTGGCAAAACGGTTGAGGGCGGCGAACCACAGGGCGTAGGTCTTGCCGGCCCCGGTGCTGGCGTGCAGCAACCCCGACTGCCCTGCCTTGACGGCGGCCCAGACCTGTTTCTGGAACGCGAAGGGTTTCCAGTGGCGGGCGGCGAACCAGGGTTTGGCGTGGTCGGGCATGGGCGCTGTCCGTGGGGGTTAAACCAGTGACAGCGGCAGTGGAAGGTTAGTTGCGACGCGTGTAGCCGCAGCCTGGCGGCTGCGGCTACCGGGTTACTTCAGGTTGCCACTGAGGAACTGGCGCAGACGCTCGCTCCTCGGGTTGCCGAGCACGTCCGCCGGCACGCCTTCCTCCTCCACCAGCCCCTTGTGCAGGAACATCACCTGGCTGGACACCTGGCGCGCAAAGCTCATTTCGTGGGTGACCATGATCATGGTGCGGCCTTCCTCGGCCAGGCCCTGGATCACCTTCAGCACCTCACCCACCAGCTCCGGGTCGAGGGCCGAGGTGGGTTCGTCGAACAGCATCACCTCGGGTTCCATGGCCAGGGCACGGGCGATGGCCACGCGCTGTTGCTGGCCGCCGGAAAGGAACGCCGGGTACTGGTCGGCTACCCGTGCGGGCAGGCCCACCTTGTCCAGGTAGCGGCGGGCGCGCTCCTCGGCCTCGTGCTTGCTGACGCCCAGCACCCGGCGCGGGGCCATGGTGACGTTCTCCAGCACGCTCATGTGGCTCCACAGGTTGAAATGCTGGAACACCATGGCCAGGCGCGTGCGAATGCGCTGCAGCTCGGCCGGGTCGGCCACGCGCATGCCATGGCTGTCCTGCACCATGCGCACCTGCTTGCCGTCCAGGCTCATGGCGCCGTCGTTGGGGGTTTCGAGGAAGTTGATGCAGCGCAGGAAAGTACTCTTGCCCGAGCCGCTGGCGCCGATCAGGCTGATGACGTCGCCGGTCTTGGCCTTGAGCGAGACACCCTTGAGCACTTCGTTGTCGCCGTAGCGTTTGTGCAGGCCATCGATGGTCAGTTTGTACATGGGCAATCAGGTCTCAAGGCGAAAGAAGGTAGCCGCTGCGGTAGGCTTCGCGGCCGGCGACGTGGGCCACCACCATGCCGGCGGTGGCCATGCGCCGCAGCGAGCGGGCGTACATCACCCCGGCCTGGGCGCAGCGCACGGCGGTGATGCGGTCGCTGATGGGGTCGATGACGTCGGCGATCAGTTGGCCGGCGCTGACGACCTCGCCCGGCAGCACATGGAACACCAGCAGGCCACCTGCAGCGCTGACCACCGGTTCCACCGCCGCCAGCGGGCTGGCGGGGTAGGGCAGTTCGGGCAGCGGCGGCGCTTCACCGGCGATGGCACCGTGATGGGTGAGGTAGTCGAGAATCGCCTGGCTGTCGGTGGCGGCGGTGTGGTGGTCGACATCACCCTGGCCACGCAGCTCCAGGGTCACCGAGAAGCTGCCCTGGGGAATTTCGAAGCGGTGGTCGAAGCGCTGTTGCAGCTCCCACCACACCAGGGTGAAGCACTCGTCGAACGACTGCCCGCCCGAGTCAGTGGCCAGCAGGCTGGCCTGGGCACCCAGGTAGCGCGACAGCGGCTCCACCTTCGGCCACGCCTCGGGCGTGGTGTACAGGTGCGCCACGGCCTCGAAGTCGCAGTGCAGGTCCAGCACCATGTCGGCGTCACACGCCAGGCGCTGCAGGATCAGGCGCTGGGACTGCAGCTGGGTAGCCGGCACCTGGGCTTCCAGCGCACGGCGCAGGGCGGCGCGGATCAGCCGCACGTTGTGCTGCGGGTCGTCGCCCAGCAGCGGCGCCACCTCGGTGCCCACCTCGTCGCTGAGGTCGACGAACAGGCGGTTGAAGTTCTGCCCGCTCTCCAGCTCGTAGCGGCCCAGGGGCACGTCCATCAGCACCTGCTCCAACCCCACCGGGTTGGCCACGGGCACCAGGACGATTTCGCTGTTCAGGCGCCCGGCCTGCTCAAGCTCGGCCAGGCGCTGCTTGAGGTGCCAGGCCACCAGCATGCCCGGCAACTCGTCGGCGTGCAGCGAGGCCTGGATGTAGATCTTGCCGGCGCCGTCCGTGGGGCCGTAGTGGAAGCTGTGGATCTGCCGGCTGGTGCCTGGCACCGGGCTGATCAGGTCATGAGTGCGATGGTGCATTTCCGGTTCCTAGTGCGCAGGGCCGAGGAAGGCCAGCCAGCGGCGTTCAGCCAGGCGAAACAGGCCCACCAGCGTGAAGGTGATGGTCAGGTAGATCAGTGCGGCGATGCCGAACGACTGGAAGGTCATGAAGGTGGCCGAGTTGGCGTCGCGGGCCACTTTCAGGATGTCCGGCACCGTGGCGGTAAAGGCGACGGTGGTGGAGTGCAGCATCAGGATCACTTCGTTGCTGTAGAACGGCAGCGAACGGCGCAGGGCCGACGGCATGATCACGTAAGTGTAGAGCTTCCAGCCGGTCAGGCCGTAGGCCTTGGCCGCCTCGACCTCGCCGTGGTTCATGCTGCGGATGGCACCGGCGAAGATTTCGGTGGTGTAGGCGCAGGTGTTCAGGGCGAACGCCAGGATGGTGCAGTTCATGGCATCGCGGAAGAAGTCGTTGAGCAGCGGCTGCGCACGCACCGCCTCGATGCTGTAGATGCCGGTGTAGCAGATCAGCAACTGGATATACAGCGGCGTGCCACGGAACAGGTAGGTGTAGAACTGCACCGGCCAGCGCACCCAGAAGTGCGTGGACACACGGGCGATGGACAGCGGGATCGACACCACGAAGCCGATGGCGATGGAGGCGCTGAGCAGCCACATGGTCATGGCCAGGCCGGTGATGTGCTGGCCGTCCGAATACAGGAACGGGCGCCAGTACTGTTGCAGGAGTTCAATCATCGCACGGCCTCCCGGCTGCCAGCGCTGTAACGCCGCTCGGCCCAGCGCAACACCACGTTGGAGGCGCTGGTGATCAGCAGGTAGATGACGGCCGCCAGGACCAGGAAGTAGAACAGTTGGTAGGTGCTCTTGCCCGCGTCCTGGGCGGCCTTGACCAGGTCGGCCAGGCCGATGATGGACACCAGCGCGGTGGCCTTGAGCATCACCATCCAGTTATTGCCGATGCCCGGCAGGGCAAAGCGCATCATTTGCGGGAATACCACGTAGCGGAAGCGCTGGCCGCGCTTCAGGCCGTAGGCAGTGGCCGCTTCCACCTGGCCGCGCGGCACGGCCAGGATGGCGCCACGGAAGGTCTCGGTGAAATAGGCGCCATAGATGAACCCGAGGGTGATCACACCAGAGGTGAAAGGATCGATCTCGATGTAGTCCCAGTCCATGGCATCTGTGAGATTGGTCAGCCAGGTTTGCAGGCTGTAGAAGATCAGCAGCATCAGTACCAGGTCCGGCACGCCGCGAATCAGGGTGGTGTAGAGCTGTGCGGGAATGCGCAGCACTTTAAGGCTTGAAAGCTTGGCGCTGGCGCCCAGCAGGCCCAGGCAAACGCTCACCAGCAGTGACAGCACCGCCAGCTTGATGGTCATCCAGGTGCCTTCCAGCAGGATCGGGCCAAAGCCCTTCAGGCTGAATGCCGAAAGCCCCAGGTTTTGTAATAGGTCGTCGAACATGGATGGTGCCTGTGCAGGTAGAAAAAACGCCTTCCCCCGGACGGGAGAAGGCGTCGTTACCAATTGTTACTTGCCGCTGTACAGGTTCAGATCACCGAAGTGTTTCTTCTGAATGGTGTCGTAGGTGCCGTCCTTGTGTAACGCTTCGATACCTTTGTCCAGCAGGGCCTTGAGCTCTTTGTTACCCTTTTTGATACCGACGGCAGTCTTCGCCGGCAGCAGTGGGTCATCCACCGGCTTGCTGACTTCGTAGTCGGCGCCCTGTGGCGATTTCAGGAAGCCCAGCTCGGCCTGCAGCATGTCCTGGATGGAAGCGTCCAGGCGGCCCGAGGTCAGGTCGGCGTACACCTGGTCCTGGTTGGCGTAGGCCTTGGTGGTGACCCCGGCCTTGTCCAGCACGGCCTTGGCGTAAGCTTCCTGGATAGTGCCCTGCTCGTAGCCCACGGTCTTGCCTTTCAGCGACTCGGGGCTGCCGTAGCCTGCACCTTTTTTGAACACCAGCGCGGTCGGGCCGGAGAACAGTTCGCTGGAGAAGTCGATGACCTTGGCGCGTGCGTCAGTCACGGTCATGGACGAGATCACGCCGTCGAACTTGCCGGCATTGAGGCCTGGGATCATGCCGTCGAAGTCGTTTTCGACCCATTTGCACTCAACTTTCAGCTCTTTGCAGATGGCATTGCCCAGGTCGATGTCAAAGCCCACCAGGCTGCCGTCGGCGGCCTTGGATTCGAACGGTGCGTAGGAAGGGTCGACGCCGAAGCGCAGTACCTTGTAATCCTTGGCCATCGCGGCGCCAGCAGACAAACATAAGGCCAGTGCAGAAAGGGTCAGCAATGCTTTTTTCATTGTGCAGTCCTTAGAACCTGAGAAGAGCGTACGGTGTACGCGACATTCGTTACCGGCGGATGCCAGACATCATTTTGATAGCAATTTTCGCACCACAGTCCACGAACGAGCGTTTAAATGGGGCGCTGCAAAGGCTCTGGCGCGGTGGCCTGCCCAAAATTGGGCGGCCTCGGAAACGCGCCCCAAAAACGCGCATTCAGCTCAGCAGGTCCTGCAGCGTAGCCAGACTATCGGCTTCTTCCACCGGCTTGTCATGCCGCCAACGCAACATGCGCGGAAAACGTACGGCAATGCCGCTTTTATGACGTTTTGACAGGGCGATGCCCTCGAAACCCAGCTCGAACACCAGGGTAGGGCGCACGCTGCGCACCGGGCCGAATTTTTCCACGGTGGTCTTGCGGACGATGGCGTCGACCTGGCGCATTTCCTCGTCGGTCAGCCCCGAATAGGCTTTGGCGAACGGCACCAGCGTGCGCTCGCTGGCCTCGGGCGGCCCGTCCCACACGGCGAAGGTGTAGTCGCTGTACAGGCTGGCGCGGCGGCCGTGGCCGGCCTGGGCGTAGATCAGCACGGCGTCGACGCTGAAGGGGTCGACCTTCCATTTCCACCAGGTGCCCATGTCCTTGGTGCGGCCCACGCCGTACAGGGCGTCGCGTGCCTTGAGCATCATGCCTTCCACGCCCAGGCGCCGGGAATGTTCGCGCTGGCGGGCCAGCTCGAGCCAGTCGCTGCCCTGCACCAGCGGCGACAGGCGCAACACCGGCGCCGCCACGGCGTTCACCAGTTGTTCCAATTGCGCGCGGCGCTCGCCCTGGGCGTTTGTGCGCACGTCGTGGCCCTGCCATTCGAGCAGGTCGTAGGCCAGCACCACCACCGGCACTTCCTCCAGCAGCTTCTTGCCCAGGGTCTTGCGGCCAATGCGCTGCTGCAGCAGGGCGAAGGGCTGCACCTGAGGTTCGCCCTGTTCGTGCCACACCACTATTTCGCCGTCGATAACGGTGCCGTCGGGCAGGCTCTGCTCCAGTGCCAGCAGTTCGGGAAAGCGTTCGCTGACCAGTTCCTCGCCGCGGGACCAGACCCACAGGCGGCCGTCACGTTTCACCAGCTGCGCGCGAATGCCGTCCCACTTCCACTCCACCTGCCAGGCGCTCACCGGCCCCAGCAAGGCGTCGAACTGGTCCACCGGTTGCTGCAGCGAATGGGCGAGGAAAAACGGGTAGGGCTGGCCACCCCGCTGGGCGTGCTCGTCGGCGGATTCGGCGGCGATCAGCTTGCGGTAGCTGTCGGCGGTGGGCCGGTGGGAGAGGTCGGTGTAGCCCACCAGGCGCTGGGCCACGCGCTTGCTGTCGATGCCGGCCAGCTGCGCCAGGGCGCGGGTTACCAGCAGTTTCGACACGCCCACGCGGAAGCTGCCAGTGATCAGTTTCAGGCACACCATCAGGCTTTGCCGATCCAGTTGTGCCCACAGCGGCGGCAGCCTTTGCGCCAGGGTTTCCGGCGGCAGGCCGCGCAGGGGCAACAGCGCCTGTTCCACCCACCAGGCCAGGCCCTGGTCGCTGCTGTGGGACGTTTCCGGCAGCAGCAGGGAAAACGTTTCGGCGAGGTCGCCCACGGCCTGGTAGCTTTCCTCGAACAGCCACTCGGGCAGGCCGCTGGTGTTTACCGCTATTTCGCGCAGCACGCGGCTGGGCACCAGCTGGCGCGGGCGGCCGCCGGAGAGGAAATACACCGCCCAGGCGGCATCGGCGGCGTCGGCGTGGCTGAAATAGGCCAGCAGCGCGTCGCGCTTGGCGTTGGTAGAGGTGGTTTCGTCCAGGCGCCCGTAAAGTTCGGCAAAGGCTTTCATGCGCTGGCTTTCTCCTCGTCCTCATCACCGTACTCGGTGGTAAAGCCCTGGGCATCCAGCCCCAGGTCGCGCAGGTAGCGCACCAGCACCGCCACCGAGCCGTGGGTGACCATGACCCGCTCGGCGCCGGTCTGCTCGATGGCCCACAGCAGGCCGGGCCAGTCGGCGTGGTCGGACAGCACAAAGCCACGGTCCACGCCGCGCCGCCTGCGGGTGCCGCGCAGGCGCATCCAGCCGCTGGCGAAGGCGTCGCTGTAGTCGCCGAAGCGGCGCATCCAGGTGCTGCCGCCGGCAGACGGCGGCGCCAGTATCAATGCCTGGCGCAGGGCCGGGTCGGTTTTCTTGAAGTCACCGGCATAGTGGGTCTCTGGAATATGAATGCCGCCCTCGCGGTACACCCGGTTCAGCGGCTCCACGGCGCCGTGCACAAGGATCGGGCCAATGCTGGCGTCAATACCATGCAGGATGCGCTGGGCCTTGCCGAACGCGTAGGCGAACAGCACGCTGGCCTTGCCGGCCTGGGCATTGGCGCGCCACCAGGCGTCTATTTCGCTGAATATTTCCTGCTGCGGCTGCCAGCGGTAGATCGGCAGGCCGAACGTGGATTCGGTAATGAAGGTGTGGCAGCGCACCGGCTCGAACGGCGCGCAGGTGCCGTCGGCTTCCACCTTGTAGTCGCCGGACGCCACCCACACCTCGCCCTGGTATTCCAGGCGTACCTGGGCCGAGCCAAGCACGTGGCCGGCCGGGTGGAAACTGAGGGTCACGCCGTGGTGCATCAGGCGTTCGCCGTAGGCCAGGGTCTGCAGGTTGATGTCGGCGCCCAGCCTTGCGCGCAGAATGCCGGCGCCGGGGCTGGCTGCCAGGTAATGGCTGTTGCCGGTGCGTGCGTGGTCGCCGTGGCCGTGGGTGATCACCGAGCGCTCCACGGGCCGCCAGGGGTCGATGTAGAAATCCCCGGGCGGGCAGTACAGGCCTTCGGGGCGGGCAATGACAAGGTCCATGGGGTCGGCCTGTGGCAAAGGGGCTTAATCGTCAGAGGCTGCGCTGCCGCCGGAAGTTCGCTAATTGTGCGCGTTTGCGTAGGGACGTGACTGAGGGTAGGTTGGAGGTTCAAATCACTGAGGAAGGCTGCCATGAACCTGCGCTGGATAACGGTCCCGCTATTGCTGCTTGCCGCCAGTGGCCCGGTGCTGGCCGCCGATTGCCCGGAACTGCTGCAAGGGCAGATGACCAAATTGCGTGGCAAGGAGGCCATCGACCTGTGCCAGCGTTTTGCCGGCAAGCCGCTGGTAGTCGTCAATACCGCCAGCTACTGCGGTTTTGCCCCGCAGTTCAGCGGGCTGGAAGGGCTGTACATTCGCTACAAGGACAAGGGGTTGGAGATGATTGGCGTGCCGTCCAACGACTTCAAGCAGGAAGCCCAGGACAGCGCCGAGACCGCCAAGGTGTGCTACGCCAACTACGGCGTGACCTTCACCATGACCCAGCCGGCCGCCGTGCGCGGTTCGGACGCCACGCACCTGTTCAAGGTGCTGGCCGAGCAGAGCAGCGCGCCCAAGTGGAACTTCTACAAGTACGTGGTCGATCGCCAGGGAAATGTGCTGGCCAGTTTTTCCAGCATTACCAAGCCTGACGACCCGGACCTGATCGCGGCGGTGGAAAAAGCCATCGCCTCGAAACCCTAGGCATGAAAAAACCCGCCGAGGCGGGTTTTTTCTTGCTGCCGGTACGTGAATCAGAAGCGGTAGGTGATCGAGGTACCGAAACCGCTGGCGCTGTTCTTGTACTTGGAGCTGTAAGCCAGCTTGCTGGCCGACACTTCGTTGATCTTCACGCTCTCTTCCCACAGGTAGGAGTAGGCGAAGTCCAGGGTGATGTTTTCCACCGGGGTGTAGCCAACGCCGAAGCTGACAGCCTGACGGTCACCGGTAGGGATACGTGGCGAACGGTTGACGTTGTTGGTGGGCGACTGGTCAACCGAGTAGCCGGCGCGCAGTACCACTTGCTTGTTCAACTGGTAGGCGGCACCGATGGCGTGGGCCCAGGTGTCGTGCCAGTTCTGCTCTTCGGTGATGGTGCTCAGCGAGCCCGACAGCAGCGCAGGAACGCCTTTGTTCTCCACGGTGATGTCTTTCAGGCGGCTCCAGCGGGTCCAGGTGCTGCCGGCGTACACGGTCCAGTCGTCGCCCAGTTTCTGGGTAACGGAGAAGTCGACCGATTCCGGGGTGTCCAGGTCCAGCGAGGCATCGTAGCTGTGGCCGCTCAGGCCCAGCAGGCTGAAGGTGCCGCCGGTGACCTTGGTGTCGCCGTCCAGGTGGTAGTCAACCTTGGAGTGGTAGGTCAGGCCCAGGCTGGTGGTTGGTGTGGCCTGCACCAGGATACCGGCGTTGAAGCCGATGGCGGTATCGTTGCCGTTGATCTTGACCTTGCCGTCGTTGGTGCCGGGCGTGAACGAGTTGGGCACCATGGAGCTCAGCTCGCCATCAATACGGTTGATGGTCGGGCCGAAACCGATCGACACGATATCGTTGAACGCATAGCTGACGGTAGGCTGGAAGGTCATGACCGAGACCTTGCTCTTGTTGGCGTAGTAACGGCCGGCAAAGTCGCTGCTGTAGTCGGTGATCAGACCGAACGGCACGTAGAAGCCGACACCGAAGGCCCAGTGGTCATCGATTGGCTGTACGTAGTAACCCATGGGTACCGTGGTCATCGGCACCATGTCGCCACCCTCTTTGCCCCCCAGGGTGGCACGCGAGTCGCTGATGTCGGTTTTTGCATCGATGACGGCCGCCCCCACGGTCGCCTGGGCCTTCTTGAGGCGCGACATGCCGGCAGGGTTGCCGTAGATGGTGCTGGCGTCATCGGCAGAAGAGGAACGGCCGGCGAAGCCGGTGCCCATGCCACTGATGCTGGTTTCGTTGATGGCAAAGCCACTGGCGAACAGCTGGGTGGAGGCGAGTGCGACGGCGATGCTGATTGTGGTCTTGAGCATTACTTTTTTCATTATTAGAACTCCATGTGATCACCGAAGCGAAAACTACCAACATTTTCGCTGCGGCGCTATAGCCCGTATCGCAGGAGATAGAGCGGTTTTGTAGGACAATCCGACCAGGCTGAAGGCTTATAAGCTGGCGTTATGCCATGATCTTCAGCTGGCTAATCTGTCAGCAATGGTGATGCAGCTTGCCCAGGCGGCGGTGAAATCCCTTAAACGCCGCTGGGGTTGGAAGGTTTGGCGCCATATTCTGGCCATGCCGATAAGATCATCGGCCTGTGGCAAGGGCGTTTTCTGCTCTTCGATCAAAAGCCAAGCAATGGCCGTGGCGTACCGAAGGTTGACGGTCAATTCCTGATGCGGGCCACTTAAAAAAGCATGCTGGCTGGCGAGCCCCCTCACGAGGCTGGCAAGGTCGGGGTCAAGGGCGAGGTAGTGGTCCCATAGAGCCTGGTGGCGCAACGCGCCGATGCGGTACAGCCCATGGCCGCGGCGATCGTGAAGTGCGGTGCCCAGCGCCGACTGGCTGGCGGCCACACCGAGCAATAAAGCTTCGGCGGTGGCGCAGTGACGACCCAGGTACAGCAGCGTCGGGCGTATCACGTACTGGCTCAATTCCCGTGCGGCGATCCCCATAAAACCCTTCGACCTCTCTGTCTGGCCGACGGAACCTGGGTGCTTGGCAGCTGTGAATCGGATGGCTCCGCCGGAAGCGGCTTGGGGCCGCTTGAATTGAAGTGTAGTGTCATATTTGTGCTGTAAAGGGCTGTTTTTAAATTATTTGCCCGTTTGAGGTGCCGGCGCATATGCCCTGAGGTGATAAAGAAACTCCTGGATACGAAAGGCTTGCGGCACGTAGCAACGGACTTAGCAGCTGCCGCCGCGTTGTGTCATGCCGCCCGCGCGGCGCTCGATCTCAAGAACGCCCGAAAACTCATTGCAGTCAGCTCGAATTTGGTTCGGCCGGGCCTATCGTCGGCTTCGGGGAACTCAATCCGAAAATGAGTTTGCTTCACTAGACAGCGGTGGCTGGGCTTGGTTGGTGTTGCCCATCTGGGTGGTTATCGCCTTGGGGCTGTACGGTGCTGCCGAACGCTGCTGCGGGTAGCTCCACCAGTATCATTTGCGATTCTGCGTGGCAAGCGCTGCCGGGGCGTATGCGTTAATCCGGGATAACCAGTAGACCCCGGAAAATCATGCTAAGTAATCAAATTTGGTTGACACAGGTGGCACCTTCTATATGATTAGAGGTGAGCGCGAAACCAGTGGCCTTCAGCGGCAAAGACTGGCGTAGGAACCCCGGCGATGGCTGAACATCGGCGTAGGGTGAGACCTCCACACCCCTGCTTGAGGGCGTGTATATGAGTATCAAGCGCAAAATTCAAGGGCTACTGTAACCAGTAGCCCTTTTTCTTTGCCGTCACAAAAGTGTGTAGCGCTGGTATAGCAGCTTGCCGTGACGGTGCTTGTTGAGCGATTTGGCATCCGTGTGCATAAAATTCCACAGCAGCTGGCCGTCGACAAACGCCACACTCACTAGCATCTGTCGCTTCGACTCATAGGCACCGATGAACGCAAGGCGATCAGTGCCGTCCGTGAAGGCTACTTTCCAGACTTCCAGCGGACCTGTGAGCGTGTCTAAAGACAGCCTCACGTAGCGCTCACGGGCATCCACTCGTTTTTCTACAATGTGGTAGAGGCTAGTGCGCAGGATCCGCACCTCACCCGTAGGCGTCTCGACGGTGATGGACGTTATCGCAGGGTCAATGAAGCCCAAGTGCTGAGCTGTCACCTCGATAGCTTCTTCATGGGTGGTTGCGGCTGTGACTTCGCTTGCGTACGCAGCTCGCGTTCCAGGGTGCGCAGGTCGGGGAGATTGCTGTCAATCCAGGTGGGTTGACCTTTTACTTCAGAAATTCTGGGTAGGAGAGTGTCCGTGCTCAAACGCAATTGCTCAATCTTGGCTGTGGTCAGGTCATCATTGTGCCATGTCCAGAGCTGAATCGACGTAACGAGTCGGTGTGGCCGATAAGCGATAATTCTCACGGTGCGTGCCACGCTGCTGCCGGCCTCGCCCTGGGCGTGGCCACCTACGTGCCTGCGATGAATACCACTCCGCTTGCAAACCCCTGATCAGGCAATTTCACTGCGCAGCGACCAGCGTTAAAAACTAACGATAACGTATTTTATCGTTATTTCCGTAAAAGGTACCGAGGCGGAAAAATGACGGATAGACGCGTTGTCGCTGGTCTATCCATCACCCATAAAAAAGCCCCGCTCATGGCGGGGCCTTGGGTGCAACCTGGGCGCTTTAGGCGACCAGTGCCTGGCGCGTACGGTCAATCACGGCTTGCAGCGGTTCAGCGCTGGAATATTGCTCCGGGTACAGGCGTTCGCTGTGACGGGCAATACCGTGCTCGTTGACAACGGTAAAGCTGAAGCAGCCTTTGCGAGCAGCCATGATCAGGCAGTTCAGCGGGGCAAAGGCGTCAGTCAGGGTGCGCATGGCGTCTTGGGTATGAATAGTGTTCATAGTTATTGGATGTTCCTGCAAAAGACACGGATATGATCCGTGCACACTAAAAACGTTCCAGTAACGCGGGCCACCATTGGCCGGACGAAGAACCTGACTGGAACAAAGCAGCCAGTGTGAGCGCATTTAGAATGTGGCGCTTGGGCTGACCGGTAGGTACTTAGGAGGACAGGCAACACACCGGGGCAAAGGTTCGCTGCCCGTGGGTGAAGATCCTGATCAATCAGCAGGTTGGTTAGGTCAGAGTAAAGAGGCTTGTCAGCGATACCTGGCATCGGCCACGGCTCGTGAAGTGTTTACCTGGAAACCATCGAGTAGGTCGGTCCGCTGTGTCAGCAGGGGGTTCGCTTAGCTGCGAACGACGTGCTGGAGGACTGTATCGACCAAAAATTGACTTTCAGCTTGGTACTAACAGTGCCAAGACTAACCGATAGGTTGCGTGACTTGCAAGCGGTTTTTCAATTTACCCGCTGTATGAGCGAAAGGCTGAAAACCCGTTACCTCTGCCAGATCGTCAGCAGACCAGTTTGCCTTCAAAAAACCAATGTGGGAAGCCCCTCTGGCCGCTGTTTTTCGCCCCGTACTTGACACCCGGTACGATAATGGTGCGGCCCGATGCCTTCATTCGGGGCGGTTGTGCACACGCTGCAATCGAAACGTCATACCCCTGCAAAGCCCTTGCCGAAAGTTCCCCTACGCCGCATTGAAAATTTAAGTCAATGAAAAAAAACGCTTTTTTTAACTGGTGAAAAAATCGACAGTTTGACTGGAGGCCCTATTCTACAAGGGTTTGCGGGCACGGAAGCGGGGTTGTCCACTGACTTATCCACAGCTTCTGTGGATTGTCCCGAGCGCTTGCTCTAGCACGGGCGTACCCGGATATTTCATCTTTCTTACCAAGTGTTCATCGGATTATGTCAATGCCGGAAGGGGTGATTTTTTCCTCGGCAAGCCTCGAAAATTTTTTTCCCGACCGGTGAAAAAATGTGCGGCTACCGCCCGACCGGAGGTGTGGCAGCTGTCCGGTTTGCCGCCAGTCGTCGCTTCGCTCAGACTGTGACCTTTGTTAGAACGCGGTGGAATTTGAAATGGCATTTGACCTCACCAGCCTGTTGCTTGGCCTGCTGCTGGCAGGGGCGCCCAGCTTGGCGCTGGCCTGGCAGATACAACGGCGCCTGAGCGCGCTGGGCGCCGAGTCGGCCCTGTGCCAGGAGCGCCTGGCCACCGCCCAACTGGCCCAGGATGGCCTGGGTGCGCAGTTGGATGCCTGCCGCGACGAGATCAGCGACCTGTCCCAGGCCAACGCGGTGAAGCAGGCCGAACTGGCCGCCCAGGCGCGCGAGCTGGACCTGTTGCAGATAGAGCGCGATAACGCCCGCGACGCCGCCCATGCCTGGAGCCTGGAGCGCAATGGCAAAGAGGTGGAGTTGCGCCGCCTGGACGCCCAGTGCGCCGGCCTGCAGGCAGAATTGCGCGAGCAACAGGACAGCCATCAGCAACGCCTGACCGACCTGCAGGGTTCACGCGACGAGCTGCGCGCGCAGTTTGCCGAGCTGGCCGGGAAAATCTTCGATGAGCGTGAGCAGCGCTTCGCCGAGACCAGCCAGCAACGCCTGGGGCAGCTGCTGGACCCGTTGAAGGAGCGCATCCAGTCGTTCGAGAAACGGGTGGAAGAAAGCTACCAGCAGGAGGCTCGCGAGCGTTTCTCCCTGGGCAAGGAACTGGAGCGCCTGCAGCAGCTGAACCAGCGCCTGAGCGACGAGGCCACCAACCTGACCCAGGCACTCAAGGGGCAAAAAACCCAGGGCAACTGGGGCGAGCTGATTCTGGAGCGGGTACTTGAGCACGCAGGCCTTGAGAAGGGCCGCGAGTATCAAACCCAGGTCAGCCTCAAGGGCCCCGACGGCGAGCGTTTCCAGCCGGACGTGCTGATCATGCTGCCGGGCGACAAGCAGGTGGTGGTGGACTCCAAGGTCAGCCTCACCGCCTACCAGCAATACATCAGTGCCGACGACCCGGCGGTGGCGCAGGCGGCGCTGAAGCAGCACGTGCTGTCGCTGCGCAACCATGTCAAGGGCTTGTCGGGCAAGGACTACAACCGCCTGGAAGGCCTGCATAGCCTGGATTTCGTGTTGCTGTTCGTGCCTATCGAGGCGGCGTTTTCGGCGGCGTTGCAGGCCGAACCCAACCTGTTCCAGGAAGCATTCGACCGGCAAATCGTGATTGTCAGCCCGACCACGCTGCTGGCTACCCTGCGCGTGATCGACAGCCTGTGGAAACAGGAGCGCCAGAGCCAGAACGCCCGGGAGATCGCCGAGCGCGCCGGGTGGCTGTACGACAAGTTCGTGCTGTTCATCCAGGACCTGGACGAGGTGGGCAACCGCCTGCAGCAACTGGACAAGGCCTACAGCGCGGCGCGCAACAAGCTAACCGACGGCCGCGGCAACCTGGTGAGCCGCACCGAGCAGCTCAAGCTGCTGGGCGCCCGCGCCAGCAAGAGCCTGCCGGCCGACCTGCTGGAACGTGCCATGACCGACGCCGAGGGCGCGTCACTGCCGGCTGAGGTGCCGGTTCAGTAGCGCCCGCAGCGCCGCCGGCTTCACTGGCTTGGCCAGGTAGTCGAGGCCGGCGGCATGCACTTGGGCCAGTATCTCGGGGCGGCCGTCGGCGCTGATGACCATGCCCGGCAACGGCGCGTTCAAATGTGCGCGCAGCCAGGCCATCAGTTGCGGGCCGGTGTCGCCTTCGTCCAGGTGGAAGTCCACCAGCGCCAGGTGCGGGCGCATGCCCTGCTGCAGCAGGCGGCTGCAACCGGCGCGGTCGCGCGCGGTGAACACCTGGCAGCCCCAGCGGCTGAGCAGGCTGTTCATGCCCATCAGGATGCTGTCTTCGTTGTCCACGCACAGTACATGCAGGCCGGTCAGGTCCTGGCCCTTGCTGGCTGCGGCAACCACCGGCGCGCTGGTCTCGGCGGCCGCCAGCGGTACCTGCACGCTGAACACGCTGCCTTTCCCCGGCCACGAGCGCACTTGCAGGCGGTGGCCCAGCACTCGGCACAGGCCGTCGGCAATCGCCAGGCCCAGCCCCAGGCCTTTCTCGGCGCGGGTCTGGTGGCTGTCCAGGCGCTTGAACTCTTCGAAAATCACCTGCAGCTTGTCCTCGGGAATGCCCGGGCCGCGGTCCCACACCTCCAGGCTCAGGGTGTCGCCCTGGCGGCGCACGCCCAGCAGGATGGGGCTCTTGCCGTAGCGGAAGGCGTTGGTCAGGAAGTTCTGCAAGATGCGCCGCAGCAGCTTGATGTCGCTGTTCACCCGCAGTTTCGACGAGCGCAGGTGAAACTCCAGCCCTTGCTCCTGGGCCAGTGCCTTGAATTCGGCCCCCAGGGTTTCGTACAGGTCGCCCAGGGCGAAAGGTTTGCTGTCGGGGGTGATCTTGCCGTTTTCCAGGCGCGAGATGTCCAGCAAGTCGCTGATCAGGTCTTCAGCCGAGCGCAGCGAGCTGTCCATGTGCTGCACCAGTTGCTGGGCCTCGGCAGACAGGCCGTCACCCTGGTGTGACAGCGCGGCGGAAAAGAGCCGCGCAGCGTTCAGTGGCTGCATCAGGTCATGGCTAACGGCCGCGAGGAAACGCGTCTTGGACTGGTTGGCGGCCTCGGCAGTGTTGGTGGCCAGGGTCAGCGCCTGGTTGAGCTGCGACAGCTCGTGGGTGCGTTCGGCAACGCGTTGTTCCAGGCCTTCGTTGGCGGCAGTCAGGGCCTGTTCGGCCTCGCGGAACGCGGTAATGTCGGTGAAGCTCATGACAAAGCCGCCGCCGGGCATGGGGTTGCCGATCAGTTCGATCACCCGGCCGTTGGGGAACAGCCGTTCGGAGGTGTGCGCGCGGCCCTGGCGCATCCAGTGCAGGCGGCGGGCCACGTGCACTTCGGCTTCGCCGGGGCCGCACAGGCCGCGCTCGGCGTTGTAGCGGATGATGTCGGCGATGGGGCGGCCGACGCTGATCAGGCCGTCCGGGTAGTTGAACAGCTCCAGGTAACGACGGTTCCAGGCCACCAGGTGCAGGGACTGGTCGACCACGCTGACGCCCTGGCTGATGTTCTCGATGGCGCCCTGTAGCAGCGCACGGTTGAACTGGAGCACCTCGCTGGCTTCGTCGGCGATCTTGACCACATCTTCCAGCTGCATGTCGCGGCCTTCAATGGCCGCGCGTACCACGGCGCGGGTCGACGAGCTGCCCAGCACGCCGGATAGCAGGCGCTCGGTGTGGGCAATCCAGTCGTTGTCGGCGCTCTGGCTGGGGTCGAAGCCGATGCCCTGGCGGTAGGCGAAGCGGATGAAGCTCTGGCGTGCACGTTCTTCGCCGACGAAGCGCGAGGCCAGGGTCAGCAGGTCTTCGATCTGCACTGACAGCGGCAGCCGGCCACCGGGGCGGGCGCTGGTTTCCTGACCGATGAAACGCCCGGCCTGCCAGTGTTCGGAGACCCTTGTACGCGACAGCGCCGAGACCCAGGCGAACAGCGTGAAGTTGCCGGCGAGCGACAGCACTACACCCAGGGTGAGCGGGGTGATCGGCAGGCCCATGGCGTCGTCGTGCAGCCACGCCAGCCCCGGGAACAGGTGCAGCGACAGCCCCAGGCTATGGGCCGCAAGCGGCAGCACCAGGGTGTAGAACCACACAAAGGTGCCGGCCGCGAGGCCGGCGAACACGCCACGGCGGTTGGCCTTTTTCCAATACAGCGCGCCCAGCATGGCCGGGGCGAGCTGGGCCACGGCGGCGAAGGCGATCTGGCCGATGGTGGCCAGGCTGGCGGTGCTGCCCAGCAGGCGGTAGCTGACGTAGGCCAGCAACAGGATCATCACAATGCTGATGCGGCGCACCGACAGCATCCAGTGGCGGAATACTTCGAAGGGCCGCTCGGCGCTCTGGCGGCGCAGCAGCCATGGCAGCAGCATGTCGTTGGAGACCATGGTCGACAGCGCCACGCTGGCGACGATGACCATGCCGGTGGCGGCGCTCGCGCCACCGATGAACGCCAGCAGCGCCAGGGCAGGGTGGGACTCGGCCAGGGGCAGGCTGATCACGAATGAATCGGGAATCACCGAGCTGGGCAGGCGCAGCTGCCCTGCCAGGGCGATCGGCACCACGAACAGCGCGGCCAGAACCAGGTAGGCGGGGAACACCCAGCGCGCCAGGCGCAGGTCCTGGGGCTCAATGTTCTCCACCACGGTGACGTGGAACTGGCGGGGCAGGCAGATCATTGCCATCAACGCCACGCTGGTCTGCACCACCATGGACGGCCAGTTGATGGTTTCCTGCCAATAGGTTTCCAGGCGCGGCGCCAGGCGGGCCTGGCTGAGCAAGTCGTCGAAGCCATCGTACAGCCCGTAGGTGATGAAGGCGCCCACGCCGAGGAAGGCCAGCAGCTTGACCAGCGCCTCGAAGGCGATGGCCAGCACCATGCCGCGGTGGTGTTCGGTGACGTCCAGGCTGCGCGTGCCGAAGACGATGGTGAACAGCGCCAGCACCAGCGACACCACCAGGGCGGTGTCCTGTACGCGGGTGCCGCTGGCATCGGCGCCGGCACCGATCAGCAGGTTCACGCCCAGCACGATGCCCTTGAGCTGCAAGGCGATGTAGGGCAGCACGCCCACCAGGCAGATCAGCGCCACCACCACCGCCAGTGATTGCGACTTGCCGTAGCGGGCGGCGATGAAGTCGGCAATGGAGGTGATGTTTTCCTGTTTGCTGATCAGGATCATCTTCTGCTGCACCCAGGGTGCGAACACCATCAGCAGCACCGGCCCCAGGTAGATGGGCAGGAACGCCCACAGCTGCTCGGCAGCCTGGCCCACGGCGCCGAAGAAGGTCCAGCTGGTGCAATACACCGCCAGCGACAGGCTGTACACCCAGGCACGCAGGCGCGGCGACAGCGGCGTGGCGCGCCGGTCGCCGTAGAAGGCAATGGCGAACATGACGGCCATGTAGGCCAGGGCGACTGCGGCGATCAGCCCGCTGGACAGCGACATCAAAGGCTCCGATGCAAAGGAAGGGCCCCCGTAGCAGCGGCCACAGGCCGCGTCACCGGCGACGCGCTAGGTCAGGAAGACCGCGTGGGCCAGGACGCGGCCTGGTGGCCGCTGCTACGGGGGTAGCGTGTTGTGCCAGTCTCGCACGCCGCAGGGCGCGGCGTCAGCGACGACGAAGGTCGCAGGTCAGGCTGAGGTCCACCAGCTCGTGCATCTGCTCGACACTGGGCGCCGATTCGGCAAACAGGATGCGGTACACCACCGGGGCGACGATCAGGTTCAGCAGGTGGTCGGCGTCGGGTGCGGTTTCGCCACGCACCCGGGCGCGCTCGATGATGGTCTGCAACTGGCCACGCAGCACGGTGGCGCACTGGAACGAGCAACCGCTGGCAATGAAGTCGCGCATCATGTTGCGCCCCGGCGCCGAGTTCATCTCGTCCAGGTACTGCTCGGCCCAGGCCAGCAGGTCGTCGCGCAGGTTGCCGGTGTCGGCCGGGTCGCTGTCGGGGCGCAGGCGCGCCAGGCTGACGTCGGCCAGCAACGCGGCCAGTTCACCCCAGCGCCGGTAGATGGTCGACGGGGTGACGCCGGCGCGGCTGGCGATCAGCGGCACGGTGAGGGTGTCGCGCTCCTGCTCTTGCAGCAGGGCGCGGACGGCCGCGTGTACAGACTCTTGCACACGGGCACTGCGGCCGCCCGTGCGAATACCTTCTTTGATAGCCATGCATATACCTTAACACAAAGCGTTTGCTTTAAGCCCCAGGCAGGTGCAGACTCCACTAACGCAATAAATTAGCTTTACGGAGCCCGCCATGTCCAACGTCTTCTCTGCGAGAAACAGCCTGGCCTACCTCTCGGTGGTGCTGCTGACCTTCCTGGCTGCCTCCAGCGCGCCAACACCGCTGTATCACCTGTACCAGGAAGCCTGGCAGTTTTCGCCGGGCATGCTGACGATGATCTTCGGCGTCTATGCCCTGGCGCTTCTGGCAGCGCTGCTGACCGTGGGCGCGCTGTCGGATTATATCGGCCGGCGCCCGGTGCTGCGCATGGCGCTGGTGCTGAACATGGTGTCGATGCTGGGCTTTATCTACGCCCGTGACGTCAATTGGCTGCTGGCCGCACGTATTCTGCAGGGTTTCGCCACCGGCATGGCCACCAGCTCGCTGGGCGCTGCGCTGCTGGATAACGACCGGCAGAAAGGCCCGTTGCTCAACAGCCTGGCGCCGCTGCTGGGCATGGCTTTGGGCGCTTTGGGCAGTGGCCTGCTGGTGCAGTACGCGCCCATGCCGATGAGCCTGGTGTACATGGTGCTGCTGGTGTTGCTGGTGGTGCAGGCGGGTTTGCTGGTGTGGCTGCCGGAAAGCGTCAGCGCCCAGCCCGGCGCGCTGGCCTCGCTGCGTCCGCGCCTGGCGGTGCCACCCCAGGCCCGCGCGGCGGTGTGGCGCATGCTGCCGGTGAATACTGCGGTGTGGATGACCGGTGGCTTTTTCCTGTCCCTGGCGCCGTCGCTGGTGCGCGCGGCCACCGGCTCCACGTCCAACCTGATCGGTGGGGCGCTGGTCGCCACACTCACTCTCAGCGGCGCCGCCGCCATCTACGCGCTGCGCGCCAGCGCGGCCGACAAGGTGCTGCGCCTGGGCACAGTGCTGCTGCCGATCGGCGTGGCGCTGGTGCTGCTGGCGGCGAACCAGCAGGTGCTGGTGCTGTTCTTCATGGGGGCGGTCATCGCCGGTGCCGGGTTCGGTAGCGGCTTCCTCGGCTCGGCCCGCAGCGTGTTGCCGCTGGCCCATGCCCATGAGCGCGCCGGGCTGATGTCGACGTTCTACGTGCTCAGCTACCTGGCATTCTGCGTGCCGGCCATTCTGGCGGGGTTCATGGTGCGCAGCGTTGGCTTGTTGGCCACCAGTGACGGCTACGGGCTGTTGCAGATTGCCTTGTGCCTGGCAGCGCTGCTGGGCATGTGGCTACGCCGCGATGCGCGGGCCATATCGGCATAATCGATGACCTATAGCGAAACTACCCGTTTAGCAGATAAGCCAAGGACGGCTAGCATGGCCTGACCTCACACGAGGACAGGAGACCCTACCATGCACCGCCCGATTCCCCTGGCCACCCGGCCGTTCAGTGCGCTTCAGCACCCCCGCGAAGTGATTCGCCAATTCACCCCCAACTGGTTCGCCGTGGTCATGGGCACCGGTGTGCTGGCCCTGGCCTTGGCGCAGCTGCCGGCCGGCTGGCCGCTGGTGCATGGCCTGGCGCATGGCCTGTGGCTGCTGGCCGCCGTGCTGTTTGGCGTGTTCACCGCACTGTACGGGGCGCGCTGGGTGCTGTTCTTCGACGAGGCGCGGCGCATTTTCGGGCATTCCACCGTGTCGATGTTCATCGGCACCATCCCCATGGCCCTGGCCACGTTGATCAATGGCTTCGTGCTGTTCGCCTTGCCCGCAGTCGGCAACGCTGCGCTGCCTTGGTTGCAGGGGCTATGGTGGCTGGACGTGGCCTTGTCGCTGCTGTGCGGCGTGGGCATTCCGTTCCTGATGTTCACCCGCCAGCAGCACAGTATCGACCAGATGACTGCCGTGTGGCTGCTGCCGGTAGTGGCGGCCGAGGTGGCCGCAGCCAGCGGCGGCTTGCTGGCCCCGCACCTGCTTGACCCCGCCGCACAGTTTGGCATGCTCATCACCAGCTTCGTGCTGTGGGCGTTCTCGGTGCCGGTGGCGTTCGCCATCCTCACTATCCTGGTGCTGCGCATGGCCCTGCACAAGCTTCCGCATGAAAGCATGGCAGCCTCCAGCTGGCTGGCGCTGGGCCCCATCGGTACAGGCGCGCTGGGCATGTTGCTGCTGGGCAGCGACGCCCCGGCGATATTCGCAGGCGCCGGCGTGCTGCCAGGCGTGGGCAGCATGATCGATGGCCTGGGCGTGGTCAGCGCGGTGATCCTCTGGGGCATGGGCCTGTGGTGGATGCTGCTGGCGGTGCTGATTACCGTGCGCTACCTGCGCAGCGGCATGCCGTTCAACCTGGGCTGGTGGGCGTTCATCTTCCCGCTGGGCGTGTACACCCTGGCCACCCTGCGCCTGGGTAACGTGCTGCACCTGGGCTTCTTTACCTGGTGCGGCCAGGGGCTGGTGGCCTGCCTGGCCATGCTGTGGGCGGTGGTAATGGTGCGCACCCTGGGCGGTGCCTGGCGCGGCGAGCTGTTTGTATCGCCGTGCATCGCTGCTCGGAAACTTTAGGTAATCTAGGCTGGCGGATGTGGCTTGCACGGCAGCAGGCCGCATCCAATGCTAAAAGCCTACGCCGCAAACGGCGCCACCAAGGTGCAAGGACGATGAGTCACCCCTCGCAATTCAACCTGTTGGGCAAGCGGCGCTTCCTGCCGTTTTTCCTTACCCAATCCCTGGGTGCCTTCAACGACAACGTATTCAAGCAGTCGTTGATCCTGGCCATCCTCTACAAATTGAGCATTGGCGGCGACCGCTCCATCTGGGTCAACCTGTGCGCGTTGCTGTTTATCCTGCCGTTCTTCCTGTTCTCGGCGCTGGCCGGGCAGTTCGGCGAGAAATTCAACAAGGACGCGCTGATCCGTGTGATCAAGATCGGCGAGATCGTGATCATGGCGGTGGGGGCTACCGGCTTCATGTTCGACCACCTGTGGATGATGCTGGCGGCGTTGTTCGCCATGGGCACCCACTCGGCGCTGTTCGGCCCGGTGAAATATTCGATCATGCCCCAGGCCCTGCGCGAAGAAGAGCTGGTGGGCGGCAACGGCCTGGTGGAAATGGGCACCTTCCTGGCCATCCTGGCAGGCACCATCAGCGCCGGGGTGCTGATGTCCCAGGCGCATTACGCGCCGCTGGTCAGCGCCGCCATTGTCGGGGTGGCCGTGCTCGGGTATTTGGCCAGCCGCGGTATTCCGCGCGCGGCAGCCGATACCCCAGAGCTGAAAATTGACTGGAACATCTTCAGTCAGTCCTGGGCCACGCTGAAAATGGGCCTGAACCAGACGCCCGCGGTGTCGCGCTCGGTGGTGGGTAACTCGTGGTTCTGGTTTGTCGGGGCCATTTACCTGACGCAGATTCCGGCCTATGCCAAGGATTGGCTCAATGGCGACGAAACCGTGGTCACCCTGATTCTCACCGTGTTCTCGGTGGGTATCGCCCTGGGTTCGGTGCTGTGCGAAAAGCTGTCGGGGCGCAAGGTGGAGATCGGCCTGGTGCCGTTCGGCTCGTTCGGCCTGACGCTATTCGGCCTGTTGCTGTGGTGGCACTCGGGCGATTTCGCCCAGGCGCCCCAGGCCAATGACTGGCTGACCTTGCTGGGCATCGGCCACACCTGGTGGGTGCTGCTGGATATTCTCGGCCTGGGCATGTTTGGCGGCTTCTATATCGTGCCGCTGTACGCGCTGATCCAGTCGCGCACCGCCGAGAACGAGCGGGCGCGGGTGATTGCCGCCAACAACATCCTCAATGCGCTGTTCATGGTGGTGTCGGCCATCGTCTCCATTGTGCTGCTTAGCCTGGCCAAGTTGTCGATCCCGCAGTTGTTCCTGGTGGTGTCGGTGATGAACATTGCCGTCAACGCCTACATCTTCAAGATTGTCCCCGAGTTCACCATGCGTTTCATGATCTGGCTGCTCAGCCACTCCATGTACCGGGTGGAGCACCGTGACCTCGACCGCATTCCCGACGAGGGCCCGGCGCTGCTGGTGTGCAACCACGTGTCGTTCGTCGATGCATTGTTGATCGGCGGCGCCGTGCGGCGGCCGATTCGCTTCGTCATGTACTACAAGATCTTCCGCCTGCCGGTGCTCAACTTCATCTTCCGCACGGCGGGTGCCATTCCCATTGCCGGGCGCGGCGAAGACCCGCAGATCTACGAGCAGGCGTTCCAGCGTATTGCCCAGTACCTGGCCGATGGCGAGTTGGTGTGCATCTTCCCCGAGGGCAAGCTGACCACCGATGGCGAGATCGACGAGTTCAAGAGCGGCGTGACCAAAGTGCTGGAGCAAACCCCGGTGCCGGTAGTGCCGCTGGCGTTGCAGGGGCTGTGGGGCAGTTTCTTCAGCCGCGACCCGGCCAAGGGCTTTTTCCGCCGCTTGTGGTCGCGAGTCATCCTGATTGCCGGGCAGCCGGTGCAGGGCGATGACGCCGTGCCGGCGCAACTGCGGGCACGCGTGAGCGAGTTGCGCGGCGCCGGCCGTTGAGCGTCAGGCGCTGATTTTAAGGCCGATGAGGCCGGTGATGATCAGCGCCACGCTGGCGATGCGCATGGGCGCCATTGATTCGCCGAACAGCAGGATACCGGCGATCACCGTGCCCACTGCGCCTACGCCCGTCCAGATGGCGTAGGCAGTGCCCAGCGGCAGGTCGCGCATGGCCAGGCCCAGCAGGCCAAGGCTGGCCGCCATGGCGGCGACGGTGAGCAGGGTAGGCAGGGGGCGGGAAAAGCCTTCGGTGTATTTCAAGCCGATGGCCCAGCCAACCTCGAACAGGCCGGCGAAGAACAGAATCAACCAGGACATGAGCACGCTCCATCATCCAGTTTCAGTGATGGGGTCGTCCCCTGGGCAATAAAAAATGCGCATCGCCGGGTCGTCCCGTCGATGCGCATTATAGTGCACAATTTGCTGCCCCAGGGCAAGCCAAGCCCTATGGGCGGTCCTTCATCTTGCGGAAGAACGTGGCCAGCAGTGCCCCCGAAATGTTGTGCCACACACTGAACAGCGCGCTGGGCACTGCCGCCAGCGGCGAGAAGTGCGCGCTGGCCAACGCGGCGCCCAGGCCGGAGTTCTGCATGCCCACTTCCAGCGCCAGCGACTTGCGCTGGGCCAGGGGCAGCTTGAACATGCGCCCGGTGAAGTAGCCCAGCACGAAGCCGAAGCTGTTGTGCAGGATGACCACGGCCATGATCAACAGCCCCGACTCGGCGATTTTCGCCTGGCTGGCAGCCACCACGGCGCAGACGATCATGACAATGCTGACTACCGACACCAGCGGCAACACTTCCACCGCGTAGCGCACCCGTGCGCCCAGCAGGCGCTGGGCGACCACGCCCAGCACGATCGGCAGCATCACCAGTTGCAGGATCGACCAGAACATTTCCATGAACGATACCGGCAGCCACGCCGAGGCCAGCAACCAGATAAGCGCTGGCGTCAGCAGCGGGGCGAGCAGGGTGGTAACCGCGGCAATCGCCACCGACAGCGCCAGGTCGCCCTTCGCCAGCCACGTCATGACGTTGGAGGCCGTGCCGCTAGGGCAGCAGCCCACCAGAATCACGCCTACGGCAATCTCGGCCGGCAGGTGGAACAGCTGGCACAGCAGCCAGGCCATGCCCGGCATGATCACGAAGTGGGCGACCACGCCCAGCAGCACCCGCCAGGGGTGGCGGCTGAGTTCGGCGAAGTCGTCCATTTTCAGGGTCAGGCCCATGCCGAACATCACCAGGCCCAGCAACGGCACGATCAGCACCTTGAGGGCGATGAACCATTGCGGGAACAGGAACGCGAGCACGGCGAACAGCAGGACCCAGTAAGCGAAGGTATTGCCGACGAAGCGGCTGAGGGCGGCCAGGGCGCGCATGGGGGTGTTTCCTTATTATGGTTCGCGGTGGCAGCGATTCGCTTCGTGGGAGCTGGCTTGCCAGCGAGATTTTGATGCCCCCCAAAAGCTCGCTGGCAAGCCAGCTCCCACAAGGGGAGTGGCCGCCGTTTACGTCAGGGCCGCATCAGATACCCTGCGGCAACTCTTCACCGCCCAGCGCTTCGAACAGCGCCGGCAGGAAGTCGCCGAAGGTCAGCATCATCAGGGTGAAGCTGGCGTCCAGCTGGCCCAGGGCCTCGTCGCCGCCGTCTTCTTCAGCCTGGTCCTGCAGCAGTTCTTCGAACTTCAGGCGCTTGACCACCATCTTGTCGTCCAGCACGAACGACAGCTTGTCCTGCCAGGCCAGTGCCAGCTGGGTCACCAGCTTGCCGGTGCTCAGGTGCAGCTGGATCTCGTCGGCAGTCAGGTCCTGGCGCTTGCAACGGACGATGCCGCCGTCTTCTTCGACGTCGCGCAGTTCGCACTCGTCCAGTACATAGAAGTCCGGCGCGGCTTGCTGGGTCTTCACCCACTCGGTCATCACGGCGGTCGGCGAGGTCTTCACGGTCAGCGGGCGCACTGGCAGCGAGCCCAGCACTTCACGCAGGGTGGACAGCAGGTCTTCGGCGCGTTTCGGGCTGGCCGAGTTCACCAGGATCAGGCCCTGCTTGGGGGCGATTGCGGCGAAGGTGGACGAGCGGCGGATGAAGGCACGCGGCAGGAAGGCCTGGATGATCTCGTCCTTGATCTGGTCGCGCTCCTTCTTGTAGACCTTGCGCATCTGCTCGGCTTCGATCTCTTCGACCTTCTCCTTGACGGCGTCGCGCACGACGCTGCCCGGCAGGATGCGCTCTTCCTTGCGGGCGCTGATCAGCAGGAAGTCGCCGCTGACGTGAACGAGGGGGGCGTCCTCACCTTTGCCGAAGGGAGCGACGAAGCCGTAGGTGGTCAGCTCCTGGCTGGCGCAGGGGCGGGCCGGCTTGGTGGCCAATGCGGTTTCCAGTGCTTCGGCGTCGAAAGGAATATCTTGGGTCAAACGGTAGACAAGCAGGTTTTTGAACCACATGGGGTGAATCACTCCTCAGCACATAAGGGGCGCATTATTGTCCCGTGTGAGGGCGCAGGCCAACCCTGCGCTAAGTGTTTGGAAGGCTTGGAAAAATAATTTTAAAAAGAGCTTGCCAGGCTATAGGTGCGTCCGTAGAATGCGCGCCACACCGAGAGACAAAGGGTGATTAGCTCAGCTGGGAGAGCATCTGCCTTACAAGCAGAGGGTCGGCGGTTCGATCCCGTCATCACCCACCATTCTCTCTAAGTGTATCGCGCAGCGGTAGTTCAGTCGGTTAGAATACCGGCCTGTCACGCCGGGGGTCGCGGGTTCGAGTCCCGTCCGCTGCGCCATATTCAAGAATCAGGACCACTGAACGCCTGGTTCCAAAAAAGAAACCTGCCTAGCGCAGGTTTTTTTTCGTCTGCGGAAATTGATGCAAGAATTATTGCGTTTCGTGCTTGCCATACCGGTTATCCATCCGTAGAATGCGCGCCACACCGAGAGACGAAGGGTGATTAGCTCAGCTGGGAGAGCATCTGCCTTACAAGCAGAGGGTCGGCGGTTCGATCCCGTCATCACCCACCACTCGCTCACAGTGTATCGCGCAGCGGTAGTTCAGTCGGTTAGAATACCGGCCTGTCACGCCGGGGGTCGCGGGTTCGAGTCCCGTCCGCTGCGCCATATTCGGCACCAGGAACACTGAACGCCTGGTACCAAAAAAGAAGCCTGCCTTGTGCAGGCTTTTTTTCGTCTGCGGTTTTTGTGGGGGAGGGGGACGCGGCCTGTGGCCGCTGCTACGGGCTGTAGCAGCTGCCGAAGGCTGCGTCCTACTTGCCTGGCGTCAGCGTCAGGCGCTTGGTGCCGTAGGCGCGGTCATAGTTCTGCGATTGCAGCGGGATGCTGGTGTACTGCGCCTTCATCCAGCCATCGATGCCGTCGGCGTAATGCGGGCTGGCCGGGTTGCCGGACTGGCCGGGGCTATTCTGCGCGATCATCGGTTCGTTCTGCGCGAAGTCGACGATGAAGCGCATGGACGCCGCCTGGGTGACATCAAAGTTCTCACCCCATGCGTAGGCTGCGGCGTTCAGGGTGGTGTGATCGCCACCGGCCTGGCGCGCCGGCAGCTGCACGCCCTTGGTCGCCCACTGGTAACGGTGCAGGTTGCCCCACTGCCAGGCCTTGTGGTCGCCGCCCAGTTGCCGCTCGCCTTCGTTCACCGCCGCCGCCAGGCTGCGGGCCAGAATGGCCGGTTTGTCTTCTTTCTGCGTGGTGCGCACATCGTCCCAGAACGGGCTGTCTTCGCGGGCCAGCAAGTGGTCGGCCTGGGCCGAATACGACAGGTTGCCAGCGGCCACGAAGGCCTTCCACGTCGCGCTGTCCTGCGGGCCCAGTTCGTCGAGGAAAATCTGCTTGCTGCTTTCCTGCAGGAACAACTCGTACAGCGCCGCGTCGGAAGACTGCGCAGCCAGGTTGCCGTTGAACGCCAGCAGGCGGGCCAGGGCTTCCTGGGCTTTGGCGCGGTCGGCAGCCGGCAGGGCATCGATGGCCTGTTTCAGCGGCTGGGCCATGCCGGGTGCCTGGAACATCGTCTTCAGCTTGGCCGCGAAGGTGGTGGTCTGGTCGTACTGCATGGCGATCATGCTGCGCGTGTCCTGCTTGCCGGCACCGGCCAGTTCGGCCAGGCGCTCAATGCGTTCCGGGTAGTACCAGGAATTGGACAGCTGCATGCCGTAGCCTTTCGGCACGGTGCGCTGGTTGGCAGTGCCCAGCCAGCCTTGCGGTGGGTCCTGGTCGTAGGGGTGCAGCATGGCGTCGGCAAAGCCGTCCCAGTCATAGCGTCCGTCCCAGCCGGGCGACGGCACCAGGCCGCGGCCTTCGCGGCGGTTGGGCAGGTGGCCCGTCACTTGCCAGCCTACATGCTGGGCGTCGGCGAACATCATGTTCACCGCAATGGCGCGGATTTCACGGCTGGCGTCGGACGCCGCTTCCACCGATTGCGCCCGCGACAGGTCGAACAACGCGTCCAGGCTCTTGTCGTCCTTGAAGTCCGGAGTCTGCAGCGCCAGGCCCAGGCCGTTGGTGAGCGCAGCGCCGCCCAGGGTGCTGTTCAGCAGCGCGCCGTGGCGGGTGTCGTACACCGCTTCGCGCAGCGGCGCCTGGCCCTTGATGAAGAAGGTTTCCTGGCGCACGCCCACGGGCCGCCACTTGCCATCGGCCAGGTATTGCAGCTGGTTGCCCTGGCGCTGCAGTTTTTCCAGGAACAGGTCCTGGTTGTCGCCCATGGCCGGGCTCATGCCCCACGCCACCTTGCCATTGAAACCGGCCAGTACCCCTGGGATACCGGCCAGGGCCACGCCCGCTGCCTGGTATTTGGGCGCACGAATCTGCACGTAGTTCCACAGCGACGGGCTGGCCAGCGGCTGGTGCGTGTCGTTGGCCAGCAGGCTGCGGCCACTGCGTGCGCGGCCTGGGGTGACGGCCCAGTTGTCGGCGCTGGTGATGCTGGGCAGGTTCAGGCCGGCCAGGTCGTCGGTGGCCTTGTTGGCGTTGGCCAGGCCGGGAATCTGCGCCAGGCTGACGCCTTTCAGCTTGTCGGTCTCGTCGAAGGGCAATGGCTCGTCCGGGTAGGTCGGAATCAGCCACGCCAGCTTGTCGACGCCGACTTTCTGCGCCAGGGTCAGCGATGCCAGCTCTTCCTTCAGGTTCACCGACTGGCTGAAGTTGAACAGCGCGAAGATCAGCGCCGAGTCCTCCGGCTTCCAGTACTCCGGCTTGTAGCCGGATTCAGCCAAGTCCACCGGCAGTTTGTCGCGGTAACGGAACAGGTAGGCGTTGACGCCGCGCGCGTACACCTCGAAGAAGCGCTTGAGGCGCGGCGAGGCCGCCGCGTAGAGCTCCTCGGCGTTCTTCTTGAGGTTCACGGCGCGCATGAAACGGTCGACGTCGAGCATCTGCGGGCCGTCCATTTCAGACAGGCGGCCCTGGGCCAGCAGGCGCATGCCCACCATCTGGCTGATGCGGTCGCTGGCGGCGATATAGCCCTGGGCGAACAACGCGTCATGGAAGCTGCTGCTTTCAATCAGTGGCATGCCGAGGGCGTTGCGGCGCACCGACACATTCTGGGCCAGCCCCTTGAGTGGCTGCACGCCGCTGTCCGGCGGCACGCTGTCGGCGTAACGGCTGTCGAGCCAGGCCTGGCAACCGCTCAGGCTGATCAGCCCGGCCAGGGTCGCGGCGGCGCCGAACCGGGGAATGAATTGAGTAAAGGCTGGCGAGGCCATGGCGGAAGCTCCTGCGGGGCTGGCGGCTAAAAGGCGCTACGTTAGTGAGCGCGCACACGCCACGCAAGCGGGCGGCCAGCTTTATTTGCATGGCAGGACGGCCGGTGCCCCGGGCCTTGCGCGCAAGGCTCGGAGGCGCTGGGCAAATCAGGCTTTTGGCGGGTTGATGCGGTCCACCCAGGCATAGGCGCGTTCGGTGGCCGGGCGCGCCTGGATGGCCAGGAACCAGCGCTTGAGGTGGGGGAAATCGTCGAGGTTCTGGCTTTGGCGCTGGTAGGGCACCACCCAGGGGTAGATGGCCATGTCGGCGATGCTGTAGTCCTCGCCCGCCACGAACGCGCGGTCGGCCAGGCGCTTGTCGAGCACACCGTAAAGCCGTGCGGTCTCGTCGATGTAGCGCTTCATGGCGTAGGGAATTTTTTCCGGGGCGAACACGTTGAAGTGGTGGTTCTGGCCGGCCATCGGCCCCAGGCCGCCCATCTGCCAGAACAGCCACTGCAACACTTGCTCGCGGCCGCGCAGGTCCTTGGGCAGGAACTGGCCGGTTTTTTCCGCCAGGTATAAAAGGATGGCTCCGGACTCGAACAGCGAGATCGGCTCGCCGCCATCGGCAGGCTGGCTGTCGACAATGGCCGGGATGCGGTTGTTGGGGGAAATTTTCAGGAAAGCCGGCGCGAACTGCTCGTTCTTGCCAATGTTGACCGGGTGGACCTGGTACTCAAGCCCGGCTTCTTCCAGAAACAGGGTGATCTTGTGGCCGTTGGGGGTGGTCCAGTAATGCAGATCGATCATGAAACGCTCCAAAGTCCTGGGGGGCTACAGCAAGAACGACTGTTGTACTGCGCCAGGATTTTTGTTTCAAAGCATTTCAGCGTTCCGCAGCCAGGACGCATGCGCCCGGCCGCGGGTCATTCAATCAGGCGCCGTGGCACTTCTTGAACTTCTTGCCGTTGCCGCATGGGCACGGGTCGTTGCGGCCGACGTCCTTCAGGGCATTGCGCACCGGCTCCTGAGGCTCGTGGTTGCAGTGTGGACCGTGTACATGGCCGTGGTCGTGATGGTGATCATGGTCGTGATCGTGGTTGCAGTCAGGGCCATGGACATGGGGTTGCTGGGTCATCTGGGTGTCTCCGAATTAGATCGGCGGGAATTATCTCATTGCTGGTGGGGGGAGGGCGAGCGTCAAGCGCACTCCTGTCGTGCCTTGGGAGCGGACTGGCGGGTGGGCACAGCCCCGTAGCAGCTGCCGCAAGGCTGCGTCGCCGCTATTTACGCATCAACTCCCCAGGCATGATCTCCCCATTGCGCCGCAGCACCACATCATCCCCCCAGAACCACCCGGTCTTCAGTTCCCCTTCCAGCCGGTACGGAATGGGCCGGTTGGGGTGGCGCAGCAACTTCACCACGTCGCGCAGGTGCTCCCACAGGTTGGTGCGCACCGGCACGTTGAAGCGGGCGCTGGAATGGCCGTCCACGCGCAACCATTCATCGTATTCGTCGTCGGCCAGCAGGATGTCGGCCAGGTGCACGCGGTAGTGCAGGCCACGCACCGTGAGGGTGCCGTCGTTGGGGTTGTCGATGCGGAAGTGCAGCATGAATTGTTGTTGCAGCAGCTTGGCTTTTACCACCTGCACGCTCAGCAGGTGCACTTGCGGGGGCTGGCTGTCGTCGGCAAACCAGCTGGCGCAGCCGTTCAGGCCCAGGAACAGGCAGAAGGTGAGCAGGCGCAGTGTCCGTGTGTGCATGACAAGTCCCTCGCGATGCCTTGAGTCTACCCAATGCCACGGCTCGCTTGTTGGCAAAATCGCAGATGAGCCATACTGATGCCATTACTCGCGATGGGCCAGTGCCCGGCAGGCAGGAGGCACGTGATGGGGCTGTTCGAAATAGTCTTCAGGGGGCAGTTGGTGCCCGGGGCGCAGCTGGCGCTGGTGAAGGCCAACCTGGCCAAGCTGTTTCAGTCTGATGGCGCACGCATCGACGCGCTGTTCAGTGGGCGGCGCCTGGTGCTCAAGAGCGACCTGGACCCGCAGGCCGCGGAAAAATACCGTTCTACCCTGGAACGCGCGGGCATCGTCGTGTCGGTGGAGGCGGTGCCGGTGCAGGTGGAGGAAATCGAGATGGCGCCGCCGCCGGATGCCCCAGGCTTCGTGCGCAAGCCAAGCAAGATGGCCGAGCCGTGGGTACCGCGCGATTGCTACATGGCGGCGTTCGTCGAGGTGCAGGCGCCAGGCTATGAGGTGGCCGAGGCCGGCAGTGACCTGCAGCCCGAAAAACCTTACGTGGCGCCGCCGCAGCTGAACCTTGCGCAGTTCAGCGTGGCCCCGATCGGCACCGACATGGGGCAGGCCCGTGCGCCAGCGCCGCCGCCAGCGCCGGACACCGGGCACCTCAAGCTCATGCCGTGAGGTAGGCGGCGCAGCACTTCTTGAATTTCTGCCCGCTGGCGCAGGGGCAGGCGTCGTTGCGCCCGGCCTTGAGCGGCACGGTAGGGTCGATGAAATACCAGCGCCCGCCGTTCTGCACGAAAGAAGAGCGCTCGCGGTGGCTGTGCTCACCCGATGCGTCATGCCAGCGCGCGACGAAGGTGACGAACGCATGCTCCGGCTGGCCGCCAAACACTTCGGCGTTTTCCACTGTCAGGCCCAGCCAAGTGCTCTGCGCGCTCCAGTCACTGATGGACTGGCGGTCCAGGCCCGATTGCTGCACCGGCAACGTGGTGGCCACCAGGTAGTCGATCAGGCCCAGCACATAGGCGCTGTAGCGCGAGCGCATCAGCGCCTGGGCGTCCGGGGCGGGCACGCCGCCGTGGTAATGGCCGCAGCAGGCGTCCAGCAGGTTGCCGCTGCCGCACGGGCAAATGCTTGTACTCATTGCATCACCACCAGTACTTGCCAAAGTTTTCCGGGTTGGCCCAGAACCGTGAATTGAGCCAGTCAGGCACCTGTTTGTATTCGCGCAGGTCGTAGTTGAACAGGGTCAGCACCTGCTCGTCGCGCTGAAAGCGTTCGTTGGCCTGCAACGCCAGGGCGTAGAAGTCGGTGTCGCTCCAGCCGCTGGCCGCCAGGTCCACCAGCACGGCGAGGCGGCTGGCGTTGAGGTTGCGAATGCCGCCCAGCAACTCCAGCGCCGTGCGCTTGGGCAGGTGCTCAAGGCAGTCGACCACTACCGCCAGGTCGAAGCGCTGGCTGGCCAGTTCCGGTGGCAATGCACCAGGTGCGGCCTGGGCGACGATGCTGTCCGGATGGGCCTGCTTGAAGGCGGCCAGGGCCGGGAAGTCGCTGGCACCCACCACCAACAGGTGTCGTGGGGCGTAGCGGTCCAGCAGGGCCGCGAGGGCTTGCTGCGGCGTGCGCGTAGAGAAGCTTGCGGTCATTGAACGTCCTCGATCAGAACTGCCAATGCTAGCCTTGTTCGGCCCACGAGCCTAGCCATATGGCTTATTGCTGGCGCATCTGCAAACTGCCGTCTTTACTCCCAATGCATCGGTTTGTGCGCCGATTTCCCCCCCGTTTGGAGAGAGACCTGATGAGCATAGTGAGTAAGGCATTACCTTTGGTACTGCTAGCCAGTGTGTTGACTGGTTGCGCAGGGTTGCAGAAGACCGACTGGCCCAAGTGCGCGGCCGTCGGGGGTGTCACCGGTGCGGCGCTGGGCTCGATCCAGAACTCGACTTATGCCGGTTGGGGCGTGCTGGTAGGTGGCGGTGTCGCGGCTGCCTACTGCTGGGTGCACGGTGATGGCGATGAGGATGGCGATGGCGTGATGGACAGCGTCGACAAATGCCCGCACACGCCTAAAGGCACGCCGGTGGATGCCACTGGTTGCCCATTCCCGCCACCGGCGCCTGCGCCTGTCGCGGAACCGGCGCCGCTGCCCAAGCAGGAAGTCATCGTCATTCGTGACGTGCACTTCGAGTTCGACTCCGCCAAATTGACCGGCCCCGACAAGGCACAGCTGGACAAGGTAGCCACCAAGCTCAGGACCGAAGCACCTTCCACCCAGCTGACCGTGACCGGCCATACCGACAGCGTCGGCAAGCCTGGTTACAACCAGAAACTGTCGGAGCGCCGCGCGCATTCGGTGGTGGATTACCTGATCAGCGCCGGTATCCCACGCGCAAGCTTCGTGTCCATCAGCGGCGCCGGCGAGAGCCAGCCTGTGGCGGACAACAAGTCGGCTGACGGCCGTGCGCAGAACCGTCGTGTGGAAATCCGCATCGACCGCTGAAAACCTCGCCCCGCGCGGCTTGTGAATTTCACAGGCCGGTCTTTACTCCTGTGTTACCGGCACCGGCCGGTGACACAGGAGCATTCCATATGAGATTAATCTGGCGGGCAGCACTTCCCGTTCTTCTGGTCAGCAGTGTTCTCTCCGGTTGCGCCACTACCAGTGATGGCAGTGCCCCGCTCAATCAAAGGAACTGGCCTATCTGCAGCCTTATCGGTGGTGTAGTGGGTGGCGGCCTCGGCGCCATCAAAAGCTCATCCTGGGCCGGTGGCCTGGGGGTATTGGGCGCAATCACCGGCGGCTTGATCTGCTACGCGCAAGATGGCGACGAGGACGGCGACGGCGTGTTCGACCGCCGTGATCATTGCCCGGGCACACCGCCCAACACCCCGGTAAACCACATGGGTTGCCCATTGCCGCAATACCCGGCGACGGCCAAGGCGCCCGAGCCTACCCCGCCACCTGAAGAAGTGATCACCCTGAGCGATGCCGGCAATGTGCTGTTTGCCTTCGACTCCTCGGCCCTCACGCAAGAGGCGCGCAACCAGCTGGTGGCGTTGCTGGACAAGCTCAAGGCGGCGGACGTGGTGAGCATCAAGGTGGTCGGCAACACTGACAGCAAGGGCAGCGATGCCTATAACCAGAAGCTCTCGGAACGGCGCGCCGACAGCGTGGCGAAGTTCCTGATCAGCCAGGGCGTGCCCGCCAACAAGGTGACCAGCGAAGGCGACGGTGAACGCAAGCCGGTGGCCGACAACAGCACTGATGAAGGCCGGGCGCAGAACCGCCGGGTGGAGTTGCATATCAACCGTTGAAAGCTCCCGTGGCCGTCGTCGAAGGCGGCTGCCACGGGTTCAACGCAACACTGTCATTTTTTGTTCATGCAGATATGGCACAAACACCACCCCGGCGTTACTGTGCGGGGAAAGAATAATCACTGGGGGCGGGCATGACGTGGTGGTGTACCCTGGGCAAGGCCCTGACGGTACTGTTCTGGTGGGTGGTACTGGTCAACCTGTTCATGCCCATGACACATCCGTTCCGTTCGCTGATCAACCTGACCGGCGCGGCGCTGATGCTTCTGCATTTGCTGGAAGTCCTGTTTTTTCGCGCCAGCCTCCGTGGCCGCACCCATCCCTGGTTTGACCGCTTGCAGATCCTGCTGGTGGGAATATTTCATGTGCGTTCAATTCCGACCCGGTCGGTGCAGGAGAGCAACAATGCGTAGGCTGTGTCTGGTAGCGGCGTTGTTCACGCCTTTGGCAATGGCCGAAAGCCTGAGTGTCGAACCCCATTCGTTGATGCGCTTGCCAGGCAAGGACGGCGTGCTGACCCTGGACCGGCTGGTGGTGGATGATTACGCCACCCTGCTGGTGCCGGACAACCTGGTGGAACTGAAAGTCGGTGAGCTGCGCCTGGGCCATGAGGCGCGCATCGCCATCGTCCCCGGGCAGCAGGAACTGCGTATCGAGGCGCATCGCGCCGAGCTGGGCGAGGGCAGCCAGATTTTGGCCCGTGGCGCCCCGGGTACCTATGAAAAGGCTGCGTTGCCCGGGCGCAACCTGGTTCTGCAACTGCAAGCGCTGCAGGGTCCGCAATTGACGGTGGATGCCCGTGGCGGCGCGGGCGCGCCGGGCTACTTCGGCCTGGACGGCGCCAACGGCCAGGCCCCGGGCTGCCTGTGGGGCGAGGCGGGCCGCGGTGCCGACGGCCTCAATGGCGGCAACGGCCATGACGGTGCCAACGGCGCGCAGGTGCGCCTGCAGGTGCCACGTGACTACCCCAACGATGCCATCAAGGTGCAGCTGGACGGCGGCGCCGGTGGCATGGCGGGCGCGGCGGGCAAGGCCGGTGTCGGCGGCAAGTCGAAGGGTTGCCTTATCTACAGCACCGCAGGTGCCAAGGCCGGCCGCCCTGGCCAGCCGGGCGAGCCTGGTGTCGCCGGCCAGCCTGGTGCGCTGACCGTGCAGCGCCTGTAGGCGCCCTCAGAACGGTGGCCGGGCCGCAGCCACGGCCACCAGCAGGAAGCCGATAATCAGGTTCACCCCCACCAGCCTGCGTATCTGCGCCAGGCTGGTGCCTGCCGTCGCCCAGTCCTGGGCCTGCAGCGCCGTGTTGAAGGTTGGCAGCTGCAGCAGGGTGATGCGGATGAACAGCGCCACCATCACCAGGTAAAGCCCCATCATCACTTGCACGTATCGCGGCGCGGTCTCGAAACCGCTGAAGCTGATCTGGATCATGGCGATGCCACTTATCGGAAGAATCAGCACGGCCAGCCAGACCCAGAGAAAGAAGCGTCGGAAAACTTCCCCCCACAGCTTCAGCCGCGCGGGTGCGTCCAGGGCTGTAACCGCCGCCGGGCGCAGCACCAGCCAGGCGAAGAACATGCCGCCTACCCAGATCAGGGCTGCCCAGACATGCAAGGTGTAGAGGGGGGCATATGCAGCCATGTGGATCTCCGTTCAGCGCGCGAGGGTTTAGCGGGGTATGATAGCGGCCCTTAATGAAACACTGAAAATTTATCCAGGCGTTCACGCCCCAGAATCATGATCAGCAACCAACTCAAAACCCAGATCCAGGGCGCCTACACGCGTTTCCTCGAAGCCAAGAGCCTCAAGCCCCGCTATGGCCAGCGCTTGATGATCGCCGAAGTCGCCAAGGTACTGGGCGACATCGAGTGTGACGACGAAGGGCGTCGCTCGGGCGAATGCGCCGTGGTGGCCGTCGAGGCCGGCACCGGTACCGGCAAGACCGTGGCCTACAGCCTGGCGGCGATCGCGGCTGCCAAGGAAGCGGGCAAGCGCCTGGTCATAGCCACGGCCACCGTCGCCCTGCAGGAGCAGATCGTCTACAAGGACCTGCCGGACCTGATGAAGAACAGCGGCCTGAACTTCACGTTCTCGCTGGCCAAGGGCCGTGGGCGCTACCTGTGCCTTTCCAAGCTCGACATCCTGTTGCAGGAAGGCCATGCGCAGACCGCCACCGCCCAGCTGTTCGAGGAGGAGGGCTTCCGCATCGAGGTGGACGAAGCCAGCCAGAAGCTGTTCACCAGCATGATCGAGAAGCTGGCCGGCAACAAATGGGACGGTGATCGCGACAGCTGGGCAACCGCCCTGGAAGACAAGGACTGGGCCCGCGTCACCACCGACCATAGCCAGTGCACCAGCCGCCATTGCCCCAACTTCCAGCAGTGCGCCTTCTACAAGGCCCGCGAAGGCATGGGCAAGGTCGACGTGATCGTCACCAACCACGACATGGTCCTGGCCGACCTGGCCCTGGGCGGCGGCGCCGTGCTGCCCGACCCGCGTGACACCATGTACGTGTTCGACGAAGGCCACCACCTGCCGGACAAGGCCATCGGCCATTTCGCCCATTACACCCGCCTGCGCTCCACCGCCGACTGGCTGGAAAGCACGGCCAAGAACCTGACCAAGCTGCTGGCCCAGCACCCGCTGCCGGGTGACCTGGGCAAGTGGATCGAGCAGGTGCCGGAGCTGGCCCGCGAGATCAAGACCCACCAGCAGTTCATGTTCAGTGCCTGCGAGCAACTGGCCGATTTTCGCGCCGGCGAGGACATGGAAGGCCGCGAACGCCCACGCCATCGCTTCGTCGGCGGCGTGGTGCCTGAGCACATGCGTGAAATGGGCATCGAGCTGAAGAAGGGCTTTGCCCGTCTCAATGACCTGCTCACCCGCCTGGCCGACCTGCTCAAGGAAGGCATGGACGCCGAGAAGAGTATCGGCATCCCCAGCCACCAGGCCGAGGAATGGTACCCGCTGTTCGGCAGCCTGCAGTCCCGCGCCCTGGGCAACTGGGAGCTGTGGACCGCCTTCACCGCCGAAGACCCGGAAGACAGCCCGCCCATGGCGCGCTGGCTGACCCTGGCCGAGGCCGGCGCCATGTTCGACATCGAGGTCAACGCCAGCCCCATCCTCGCCGCCGAGATGCTGCGGCGCAACCTGTGGAACGTCGCCCATGGCGCGGTGGTGACCTCGGCCACCCTGACTGCGCTGGGCAAGTTCGACCGTTTCCGCATGCGTTCGGGCCTGCCCAAGACGGCTGTTACCGCCGTGGTGCCCAGCCCGTTCCACCATGCAGACGCCGGCCTGCTGCGGGTGCCGGATTTGCGTGCCGACCCGCGCGACGCCACGGCGCACACCGCAGCCATCATCCGCGACCTGCCCAGCCTGGTGGAAGGTTCGCGCGGCACCCTGGTGCTGTTCTCCTCGCGCCGGCAGATGCAGGATGTGTTCGACGGCCTGGACCGCGACTGGCGCAAGCAGGTGTTCATCCAGGGCAACCTGTCCAAGCAGGAAACCCTGAACAAGCACAAGGCACGCGTCGATGGCGGTGATTCCAGCGTGCTGTTCGGCCTGGCCAGCTTCGCCGAAGGGGTCGACTTGCCGGGTGCCTACTGCGAACACGTGGTCATCGCCAAGATCCCCTTCGCGGTGCCGGACGACCCGGTGGAAGCGGCCCTGGCCGAATGGATCGAAGCGCGGGGCGGCAACCCGTTCATGGAAATCGCCGTGCCCGACGCGTCCCTGAAGCTGATCCAGGCCTGTGGCCGGTTGCTGCGCACCGAACAGGACCGCGGCACCATCACCCTGCTGGACCGCCGCCTGGTCACCCAGCGCTACGGCAAGGCAATCCTCAACGCGCTGCCGCCGTTCCGTCGCGAAATTTCCTGATGCACGCAGGGTGAAAAATCCCTGCTTTGCTGTCTATACCCCTGACCGAGGCCGACACCGGCCATCAAGGAGAGCTGGAACCCCATGATTCGCCGTTCGTTACCCGCTGTATTCGCACTGCTGTGCGCCAACCCGCTGTTGGCGGCCCCGGGCGCCCAGCAGACGCTGTTCAACTTCGTCCGTCCCGCCGATGTGGTGCAAGTGACGGTCGCGGATGCCAGCCTGCCGCAGTACAACGCCGAACAGACGGCCGAAGGTGAGGTGTTGCGCCGGGTAACCTTCAACCCGGTGGCGGCGCCCAGCCTCACGCTCAAGCCGCAGACCGGGGCCTGGGACTGGTCTGCCGACAGTGCCATGACCCTGCGTGCGCAAAGCGCCATGGACTGGGCCGTGACGCTGTACGTGAAGATTCAGAGCAACGATGGCAAGACCCTGACCAGCCGCATCGACCTGCCGGCCGGCCCGGCGCAGACCCTGGTCATTCCGTTGACGGCCAACTCGCCGCTCAGCCAGGGCATGCGCGCGGGCCCGCCGATGCCGTGGCTGCACGATGGCCAGCGCACCCTGCTGGCCAGCAGCGAGGGTGAGGTCACCGCCAGCCAGGTGGTCTCGGTGACCTTGTCGATGGACAAGCCTGCCGTGGCCCAGAACATCCTGCTGGAGCGCTTTGGCGTGGTCGAAGGCGACGAAATGCAGAAGGCCGCCTACGCCGACATCGTCGACGAATACGGGCAGTTCAGCCGCGGCCGCTGGCCGGAAAAAGTTGCCAGCGACGACCAGCTCAAGGCGGCCGCCGGCCGCGAGCAACAGCAGCTCAAGGGCTGGCTGGCCGAGCGCGGCAAGGCTGCGCTGGACAAGTTTGGTGGCCTGGAGCAGGGCCCGGCGTTCAACGCCAGCGGTTACTTCCGCACCGAGAAACGTGACGGCCGCTGGTACCTGGTGACCCCTGAGGGCCACCCGTTCTATTCCCTGGGCGTCAATGCCGTGGCCCCGGACAATGACCGCACCTACGTGCAGGGCCGCGAGTGGATGTTCAGCGACCTGCCCAAGGCCGAAAACCCCTCGGCCCAGTACTACGGCCAGAGCAGCAACCAGGACGGCAATGGTTCGTCCGTGGGGCGCGGCTTCGGTAGTGGGCGCTGGTTCGACTTCTACGCCGCCAACCTGCAGCGCACCTACGGCACCCCGTGTACGCCAACGCCGCAGGCGCCGTGCGTGGCCCAGCCGTTCGATGGCATGCGCTGGCAGAAGCACACCCTGGACCGCCTGCAGGCGTGGGGCTTCAACACCCTGGGCAACTGGAGCGCGCCGACGCTGGAGGGCAACCAGCGCGTGCCGTACGTGCTGCCGCTGTCCATCGTCGGCGATTACGCCAGTATCAGCACGGGCATGGACTGGTGGGGCCGCATGCCCGACCCGTTCGACCCGCGTTTCGCCATGGCCACCGAACGAGCCGTGGCCATTGCCGCCCGGGACCATCGCGACGACCCGTTCCTGATCGGCTACTTCGCAGACAACGAACTGGCGTGGGCCGGCCCTGGCAATGATCCAAAGTCGCGCTACGCGCTGGCCTACGGCACCTTGCGCCAGACCACCGACGTGCCGGCCAAGCGCGCCTTCCTCAAGCAGCTGCGTGACAAGTACCGGAACCAGGAAGGCCTGTCCAAGGCCTGGGGCATCAACCTGCCAGCGTGGGAGCTGATGGAAGACCCGGGCTTCGAAGCGCCGCTGCCCAACGCCGAACACCCGGAGATCGAGGCTGACCTCAAGCAGTTCCAGCGCGTGTTCGCCGACACCTACTTCAAGACTATCGCCGATGCCTTGAAGTGGCATGCGCCCAACCACCTGCTGCTGGGCGGGCGTTTCGCCGTATCCAGCCCCGAAGCGGTGGACTCGTGCGCGCAATACTGCGACGTGCTGAGCTTCAACTTCTACACGCCCAAGCCACAGGATGGCTATGACTTCGCCCGCTTGCGCCAACTGGACAAGCCGGTACTGGTTTCCGAGTTCACCTTCGGCTCCCGCGACCGCGGCCCGTTCTGGCCAGGCCCGATGGAAGTGGCCAAGGAAGAAGACCGTGGCGCTGCCTATACGGGCTTCCTCAAGGCCGCCCTGCAAGAACCGACGATTGTCGGCGTGCACTGGTTCCAGTACCTGGACCAGCCCGTCACCGGGCGCCTGCTGGACGGCGAGAACGGCCACTTCGGCCTGGTGGGCATTACCGACGTACCGTACCAGGGCTTCATCAACGCGGTGCGCAAGAGCAACCAGGACACCCTGGACCAGCTCGCCAAGACCCTGCCCGCAGCAGCCCCCGCCGAAAAAGGCGACAAGGGCGGCGCCCACAAATAACCGGTAGCAGCGGTGGCGCGTCCACCCGCCGATAGGCCGCGTCCTGCGGCCTATGCCATTTCCCACGCAGCAGCAGATACACGCTGTATGCAGAAAGATACCCGCCAACTGACCGGCATCTGTTCACAAAAGCCCCAAGGGCTGAAACAATGCCGGCCACTTCGTTCAATGTCGTGCAGGAGTCACTGAGTGCAGATTCAGGGTCATTACGAGCTTCAATTCGAAGCGGTGCGCGAGGCGTTCGCCGCCTTGTTCGACGATCCCCAGGAACGCGGCGCCGCGCTGTGTATCCAGGTAGGCGGGCGCACGGTCATCGACCTGTGGGCCGGCACCGCCGACAAGGACAGCCAGGAGGCCTGGCACAGCGACACCATCGCCAACCTGTTCTCCTGCACCAAGACCTTCACGGCCGTCACGGCCCTGCAGCTGGTAGGCGAGGGCAAGCTTGACCTCGACCTGCCCGTGGCCCGTTACTGGCCCGAGTTTGCCGCTGCCGGCAAGGAAAGCGTCACCCTGCGCCAGCTGCTATGCCACCAGGCCGGGCTACCGGCGCTGCGTGAGCTGCTGCCCCCCGAGGCGCTGTACAACTGGCAGATTATGGTCGATGCGCTGGCCGCCGAGGCTCCCTGGTGGACGCCGGGCACCGGCCACGGTTATGCGGCCATCACCTATGGCTGGCTGGTTGGCGAGCTCCTGCGCCGCGCCGATGGCCGTGGCCCCGGTGAAGCCATTGTTGCCCGCATCGCGCGGCCGTTGGGGCTGGATTTCCACGTCGGCCTGGCTGATTCAGAGTTTCACCGCGTCGCGCACATCGCCCGCGGCAAGGGCAACATGGGCGACGAGGCGGCCCAGCGGCTGCTACAGGTCACCATGCGTGAGCCTGCCGCCATGAGCACTCGTGCCTTCACCAACCCGCCGTCGGTACTTACCAGCACCAACAAGCCGGAATGGCGCCGCATGCAGCAGCCGGCGGCCAATGGCCACGGCAACGCGCGCAGCCTCGCCGGCTTCTACAGCGGCCTGCTCGATGGCAGCCTGCTGGAGCCCGATCTGCTGGGTGAACTGACGCGGGAGCACAGCGTCGGCCCGGACAAGACGCTGCTGACGCCCACCCGTTTCGGCCTGGGTTGCATGCTGGACCAGCCCACGTTGGCCAACGCCACCTTCGGCCTGGGCGCCAAGGCATTCGGGCACCCGGGTGCCGGCGGCTCGGTGGGTTTTGCCGACCCCGAGCACGACGTTGCCTTCGGATTTGTCACCAATACCCTGGGCCCGTACATCCTCATGGACCCGCGCGCGCAAAAGCTGGTGCGGGTACTTGCCACTTGTCTATAAACTGCGCGAATCGACCGACGGGCAGTTGCGAACGGCCGATTCATCTAATATCAAATCAACGGTTTAAACGGGTTTTCTAACCCGCTTTGTATCAACCTCATCCTTGTGGAAAGCTTATGTACTCCAATAAATCCATCGCGTTAGCCCTGTGCCTGGCTGTGACCGGCTGCGCCCAGACTCCACAAAACAGCACCGCCGACAACAGCGGCTTCCGCTGGTGGCCGTTCGGCGCTGCGGACCACGCCGCCGACAAGAACGTGGCTGGCGCGATCAACGACAAAGTCGCCAAGGATGAAGCCAAGTCTGCCGTTGCCCCTGTCACTGCCCCCGCTGCCGTGGCCGCCGCCCCGGCCGACACTGGCAAGCACTGGTACTGGCCGTTCGGCAGCAGCGATGCCGCCAAGCCTGCCGCCCCGGCCGTGGCCGTGGTACCGAAAATCGACGCCAAGATGACCCAGGCCTGGCTGGACAGCTACGAGCCAAAAGTACGTGCAGCCGTCAAAGGCACCAGCTTCCAGGTAGAGCGCCGTGAAGACGTGCTGGTGGTCATCGCCCCGATCGACAGCAGCTTCAACCCCAAGCGTCCTGAACTGCTGCTGCCGGTAACCCTGAGCCCGATCACCAACATCGCCAAGGCCATCGAGACTGACCCCAAGACCGCCGTGCTGGTGCTCGGCCACGCTGATGCAACCGGTGCCGCCGACGTGCAGGAAATCAGCCAGAAGCGTGCTGGCTCGGTTGCTGCCATCTTCCGCCTCAGCGGCCTGGACCGTAAGCGCCTGGCCATGCGTGGCATGGGCTCGCTGATGCCGCGCGCTGCCAACGATAGCGTCCAGGGCCGTGCGCTGAACCGCCGTATCGAAATCATGCTGACCCCGCAAGAAACTATGGTCGCGCTGGTGGCCAAGTACAACTCGCCAACCCCGCCAGTGGCCGAAATGGTTGCCGTGCAGGACGTCAAGCCAGTCGTGGCTCCAGCGCCGGCCGGCAAGAAAGCCGCAGTCAAGAAAGGCACTGCCGCGAAGAAGGCCCCGGCCAAGGCCGTTGCCAAGAAAAAGGTAACCCCGGCCAAGGCAGCAGCCCCGGCCAAGAAAAAGGCTGACGCGGTCGCCCAGACCCAGAACTGATCGTCAAGGAACGCGCAATGACCCAGGCACTCGCCCACATGCGCCGTGACTACACCCGTGACGGCTTGACCGAGGCGAATGCCCCGGCCGAGCCGTTCGCGCTGTTCACGCGCTGGTTCGAGGAAGCAATTGCCACCGAGCAAGCGCCGGTGGAGGCCAACGCCATGACATTGGCCACCGTCGATGCACAGGGCCGGCCCCACTGCCGCGTGCTGTTGTTGAAGGCCCTGGATACCCAGGGCTTCACCTTCTTCACCAACTACGAAAGCGACAAGGGCCGGCAGCTGGAAGCCAACCCGTTCGCGGCCATGACGTTCTTCTGGCCCACCCTGGAGCGCCAGGTGCGTATCGAAGGGCGGGTAAGCAAGGTCAGTCACGACGAGTCCGATGCCTACTTCCAGGTGCGCCCGCTGGGTAGCCGCCTGGGTGCCTGGGCCTCGCCGCAGAGCCGGGTCATCGCCGACCGCGCCGAGCTTGAGGGCCTGCTCAAGGCCACCGAGCAGCGCTTCAGCGACACCCAGCCGCATTGCCCCGAGCACTGGGGCGGCTACCGCCTGGTACCCGAGCGCATCGAATTCTGGCAAGGGCGCTCCAGCCGCCTGCATGATCGGCTGAACTTCCGCTGGGCCGACCAGGCCTGGCAGCGCGAGCGCCTGGCCCCCTGATCGGCGCGTTCGACCTTTTCCTCTCCTGTGTTGTCCAGACGATGTGGCATATTGTGCGCAAGCGTGCCATTTCGTCGGCTTCCCGAAGCCCGCCAGTACCGGCTGTACTACAGCTGAATGGACGCAATTTATTACAGCTGGCGTCGTGACACCCTGCGGCGGCCAGCGTTTAATGGGCAAACACGCCCTACGGAGAATTTTCATGCGTAAATCCGCACTGCTTCTTGCCTGCTTCACGACTTCGTCCCTGTTCCTGGGTGGTTGCGTCTCCAACCTGCAGGGCGACACCTATTCGCGTGATGAAGCTCGCCGTGTGCAAACCGTGCGCATGGGCACCATCGAGTCCCTGCGCCCAGTGAAAATCGAAGGTACCAAGACCCCAATCGGCGCTGGCGCCGGTGCAGTGGTCGGCGGCGTTGCCGGCAGCGCCATTGGTGGCGGCCGTGGCAGCATCATTACTGCGGTAATCGGTGCAGTGGCCGGTGGCCTGGTAGGTTCTGCCGCTGAAGAGGGCATGACCCGCGCCCAGGGCGTGGAGATCACCGTGCGTGAAGACGACGGCAGCATGCGTGCTTACGTTCAGCAGGTTCAGGAAAACGAAATCTTCCGCGTCGGCGAACGTGTTCGCATCATGACCGTGGATGGCACCAGCCGCGTTTCGCACTGATACTTGCTGCACATGAAAAACCCGGCCTAGGCCGGGTTTTTTATGCCCAGGGCGGGCAGGGCTATCGCCGTTTGGGGCTGGCCAAGGCCGTTACCGCGTAACCAATGAATGCCGCCAGTATCGACCCGGTCAGAATGCCCATGCGGTCCTCGCCGGCAAACACGCTCTCACCTGGCACATAGGCCAGCGAGCCGACAAACAGGCTCATGGTAAAGCCGATGCCACACAGGATCGCCACCCCCAGCAGCTGGGTCCAGCTGGCGCCCTGGGGCAGCTTGGCCAGGCCCACCTTGATCGCCAGCCAGGTCAGGCCGAATACCCCCAGGGTCTTGCCCACCAGCAGGCCACTGGCTATGCCTAGCGGCACGTGGTGGGTAAAGCTTTCCAAGGTGACGCCCGCCAACGGCACCCCGGCGTTGGCGAAGGCGAACAGCGGCAGGATGGCGTAGGACACCCAAGGATGCAGGGCATGCTCCAGGCTGCGCGACGGCGACGGCTCGGCGTTGCGGGTTCGCAGGGGGATGCAGAAGGCCAGGGTGACGCCGGCCAGCGTGGCATGCACGCCACTCTTCAGCACGCATACCCATAGAATGGCGCCCACCACCAGGTAGGGCGCCAGCTTTACCACCCCCAGGCGATTCATGGTGATCAGCGCCACCAGACAGGCCGCGGCCAGCGCCAACGCCAGGCCGGAAATGGCGCCCGAGTAGAACAGCGCGATCACCACGATGGCGCCGAGGTCGTCAATGATGGCCAAGGTCATCAGGAACAGCTTCAGTGACACCGGCACGCGTTTGCCCAGCAAGGCCAGCACGCCCAGCGCAAAGGCGATGTCGGTAGCCATGGGAATGGCCCAGCCGCTGAGCGCCTCGGGGTTGTCCTTGTTCAGGGCCCAGAAGATAAGTGCTGGCACCACCATGCCACCAATCGCCGCGGCACCCGGCAGCGCGATCTGCGAGGCGCTGGACAGCTGGCCCTCAAGCACTTCGCGTTTGACCTCAAGGCCGATGATCAGGAAAAACAGGGCCATCAGGCCGTCGTTGATCCATAGCAGCAGTGGCTTGTCGATTTTCAGGGCGCCCACCTGGGCCACCACTGGCGTTTCGAGGAAGCTGTTGTACAGCCCGGTCAGGGGGGAATTGTTGATGATCAGTGCCAGCACGGCGGCGGCAATCAACAGCAGGCCGCTGGCAGCTTCCAGTTGAAAGAATCGTGTCAGGGTTCTGCGCAGGGGCACGGTCGCTCTCCATCCTGGTGTTCGAAGGGGGACACCCTAACCCTAACTGGCAGTTGTTAAAACAAAAGTTATATTCTTTTTTGTTATAACAAAAATGGCAGGTACGGCAGGGCAGTGGACCCTAACAGCGAAGGAGGCCAGCGGAGATAGGACGTGTCTGATATGGATGTAGGACATTTCCCGTAGCAGCTGCCGCAGGCTGCGTCTTGAGCACCCAAGTGCTTCGGACGCCGCCTTCGGCAGCTGCTACAGGGACATCAGGCGTCGATGCCGAGCATGCTGCGGGCCACGGCTTCAGCGATGCGGATACCGTCGACACCGGCGGACAGGATGCCGCCAGCGTAGCCTGCGCCCTCACCGGCCGGGAACAGGCCCTTGACGTTGAGGCTCTGGAAGCTGGCGTCACGGGTGATGCGCAGCGGCGACGAAGTGCGGGTCTCGATGCCGGTGAGAATCGCGTCCGGGCGGGCGAAGCCGCGGATCTGCTTGTCGAAGGCCGGCAGTGCTTCGCGGATCGCCTCGATGGCGAAGTCCGGCAGCGACAGCGCCAGGTCACCCAGGGACACGCCTGGCTTGTAAGACGGCTCCACCTCGCCCAGCGCCGTGGACGGCGTGTTGGCGATGAAGTCACCCACCAGCTGCGCAGGCGCCTGGTAGTTGCTGCCACCCAGCAGGTAGGCGGTGGATTCGAGCTTTTCCTGCAGCTCGATACCGGCCAGCGGGCCACCCGGGTAGTCGACTTCCGGGGTGATGCCGACGACGATGCCCGAGTTGGCATTGCGCTCGTTGCGCGAGTACTGGCTCATGCCGTTGGTGACCACCCGGCCTGGCTCGGACGTGGCCGCAACCACGGTGCCGCCCGGGCACATGCAGAAGCTGTACACCGACCGGCCGTTCTTGGCGTGGTGCACCAGCTTGTAGTCGGCCGCGCCCAGTTTCGGGTGGCCGGCGTACTTGCCCAGGCGCGCCTGGTCGATCAGCCCTTGCGGGTGTTCGATGCGGAAACCGATGGAGAACGGCTTGGCTTCCATGAACACGCCACGGGCGTGCAGCATGCGGAAGGTATCGCGGGCGCTGTGGCCCAGGGCCATGACCACGTGACGCGAGGCAAGCTGTTCGCCGTTTTCCAGCACAACGCCCTGCACCTGGTCGTTGTCCAGCAGCAGGTCGGTGACCTTGTGCTCGAAACGAATCTCGCCGCCCAGTGCTTCGATCTCCTTGCGCATGGTTTCCACCATGCCGGTGAGACGGAAGGTGCCGATGTGCGGCTTGCTGACGTAGAGGATTTCCTCCGGCGCGCCGGATTTGACGAACTCGTGCAGCACCTTGCGGCCATGGTGCAGCGGGTCCTTGATCTGGCTGTACAGCTTGCCGTCGGAGAAGGTGCCTGCGCCGCCTTCGCCGAACTGCACGTTGGACTCGGGGTTCAGCACGCTTTTACGCCACAGGCCCCAGGTGTCCTTGGTGCGCTGACGCACTTCCTTGCCGCGCTCCAGCACGATCGGCTTGAAGCCCATCTGCGCCAGCAGCAGGGCAGCGAAGATACCGCACGGGCCGAAGCCGACCACCAGCGGGCGTTCTTCCAGGCCGGCGGGGGCATGGCCCACCACCTTGTAGCTGACGTCCGGCGCCGGGCCGACGTTGCGGTCCTCGGCGAAGCGCGCCAGCACGGCGGCTTCGTCGCGCACGCTGAGGTCGATGGTGTAGATGAATTGCAGCTCGCTGTTCTTCTTGCGCGCATCGTAGCTGCGCTTGAACAGGGTGAAGTCCAGCAGATCGGCGTCGGCGATCCCCAGGCGCTGCACGATGGCCGGGCGCAGGGCCTCGTCGGCGTGGTCCAGGGGCAGTTTGAGTTCGGTGATTCGTAACATGACAGGGTCCAATATCCGGGCCACAGGGTTGACCCGGCAGCTTTGCACTAACCGGCCATTATAAGCGTTCGGAAGCAGTTGCCGTCAGGTTTTAACTGCCCGACGGCAGATGTTCAGTCGTTGCGTGCGCCACCGAAGTAGGCGCAGCCCCGGTAAGGCTGGTCGTTCACGCGCAATTCGGCGCTCATCTGCATAATGCCACCGGTGGTCGGGTCCACGCAGCGCTGCGGCGCAACCCACAATTCGACCTTCAGGCCGTTGGCTTCGGTGCTCAGGCTCAGGCGGCCATCAGGCAGGGTTTCCTCGACGAAGGGCACGGCCAGCGGCGGCTGGTCGGCACGGCTCAGCTCCAGGCCCTTGCCGCTGGCGCGCAGTTCCCACTTCGACGGTTCGGTGCCGGCGGCGCGCAGGGTCAGCAGTTTGAAATTGGGGTCGTTGCAGGCGGCGGTGGTGCGTTCCAGTCGGTAGAACTGCCGCAGGTCGATGGTGCCGTCCAGGCCGCCGGTCTTGCTGGCTTCGAAGCGCCCGCGCACATCGGCGTAGACCTGCCCGGACTTGCCGACGATACCGGCCGCTTCCTGCAGCACGCCGGTATGGCCGACATCGGTCACGGTGTAGTGGCGCTGTTCACCGCAGGGCTGGAACAGCAGCTGGCCGTTGTTGCCCATCAGCACGCCTTGCATGCGCGTGAGGTCGGCGTGGGAAGGCTGGCTGGGCGCAGAGGCGAACAGCTGGCAACCGGCGAACAGCGGCAGCAGGGCAAAACACAGCAGATTACGGGCAACACGCATCGGGGGCCTCCTGGTAAGTGGGGCGCACCGTAGCACAGCAGAAGTGAAAATTGTGCGGCCTGCTAGCCGACGATAAACACCTGGCCGGTCTGCAGGCCTTCCACGCTCTTGGCGTAGGCCAGCGCCACATCGGCCGCAGGCACCGGCTTGTAGCCGCGGAAGTACGGCGCGTAGCTGCCCATGGCTTCCACCAGCACCGTGGGGCTCACGGCGTTGATGCGCAGGCCGCGGGGCAGTTCAATGGCGGCCGCGCGCACGAAGGCGTCCAGCGCGCCGTTGACCAGCGCCGCCGAGGCGCCGGTGCGGATAGGGTCGCGGTTGAGGATGCCTGAGGTCAGGGTGAACGAGGCGCCGTCATTGGCGAACTCGCGGCCGATCAGCAGCAGGTTCACCTGGCCCATCAGTTTGTTGTGCAGGCCCAGGCTGAAATCGCTGTCGGTCATTTCCCCCAGCGGTTTGAAGGTCACGCTGCCCACGGCGCTCACCAGGGCATCGAAACGCCCGGTCTGCTCGAACAGCCGGCGGATGGAGTCGGGGTCGCTGATGTCCACCTGGAAGTCGCCGCTGGTGCGGCCCACGCGAATCACTTCGTGGCGTTGGGCAAGTTCGCTGGCAACGGCGGAACCGACGGTGCCACTGGCACCTAGCAACAGAATCTTCATGGTTGAGTCCTCATGGGTGTAGGCAACCAGTGTAGGGATTTGCTTTTTTCGGATAATCCCTCTAATAGGCAACCTTTGGTTTTCATATGGAAACAATCCATGAGTGAGCTCGATGACCTGGCGGCGTTCGCGACGTTGGTCGGCGCCGGCAGTTTCACCCGTGCCGCCGAGCAGCTGGGCTGGAGCAAGGGGCAGTTGTCCAAGCGCATCAGCGCCCTGGAAAGCGGCCATGGCGTGCAGCTGCTGCACCGCAGCACCCGGCGCCTGAGCCTGACGGCGGCGGGCGCCGCGTTGCTGCCCGAGGCGCAGGCGCTGGTGGCGCAGATGCAGCGCGCGCACCAGGCCCTGGCGCAGCTCAAGGACGAACTGGCCGGGCCAGTGCGCCTGACGGTGCCGGTGTCGCTGGGCGAAACCTTCTTCGAGGGGTTGCTGCTGGCGCTCGCCCGGGATTATCCGCAGATCAACCTGGAGCTGGACCTGAGCAACGCCTACCGCGACCTGGCCCGCGACGGCTTTGACCTCGCGGTACGCGAGACTGTGGCCAGCGACGAGCGGCTGGTGGCGCGGCCGCTGCTGACCATGCAGGAAATAACCTGCGCCAGCCCGGCTTACCTGGCTGCGCGGCCGGCCCCGCAAACCCCGCAGGACCTGGCCGCGCACGCCTGCCTGCTCAACAGCCATTACCGGGGGCGGGAGGAGTGGCGCTACCACCTGCAGCACGAGCTAATCCGCGTGGCCGTGGCGGGGCCGTTCGCCAGCAACCATTACAGCCTGTTGAAGAAAGCTGCGCTGGCGGGGGCTGGGGTGGCCAGGTTGCCGTCATACATGCTGCACGAGGATCTGGCAGAGGGCAGGCTGGTGTGGCTGCTGCGTGAGTACCAGACCTCCAGCGCACCGCTGTTCCTGGTGCATCCGTATCAAGGTGGCTTGCCACGCCGGGTGCAGGTGGTGGCGGATTACCTGGCGGCCTGGTCGACGCAGTAGGCGGTGGCTGTAATTGTCCTTGTCGACGCAGTCGGCGGTGGCTGTAATTGTCCTTGTGGGAGCTGGCTTGCCAGCGAGCTTTTGGGGCCTCAACCGCTCGCTGGCAAGCCAGCTCCCACAAGTTGGTTGTGCGCACAAAAAAGCCTCCACAAGGGAGGCTTTTTTAACGGCGGGGCAGGGCCTTAGTTGGCCTTGGCCACCGGTGGCTTGCCTTGCAGCTTCTCGATCGCGTCGATCAAGCGCTTGGCCAGTGCCGGGTAGTCTTCATCGAAGTGGTGGCCGCCAGGCAGCTTGAGGGTCTCGCCGGTGTAGGTCTTGTTGTCGGTGCAGCCGGTTTCGTCGGCTTCCTCGACACCGTACACGCACAGAATCTTGTCCTGCGGCATCTTGGCGATTTCAGGCCCTGTCGGTGCTTCCTTGCCAGCGTTGCCCAACCAACCCTCGACTTCGATCTCGAAGCTGCCACTGCGGGCGAAGGCCAGCAGCAGCACGCCGTCGATGCGCTTCTGGTCTTCGGCCGGCAGGCGGTTGTAGGTGGCAGGCAGCACGTCGGCGCCGAACGAGTAACCGGCGAGGATGAAGCGCTTGGTGCCCCACTTCTGGCGGTAATGCAGCATCAGCGCGGACAGGTCCTCGGCGCTCTGCTCAGGCGTCTTGTGCTGCCAGTAGTAACGCAGCATGTCGATGCCCACAACCGGGTAGCCCATTTTCGCCATCTCGCCCGCCACGTCGCGGTCCAGGTCGCGCCAGCCGCCGTCACCGGACAGGAACAGCGTCACGGTGTCGGTGGCCTGGCCGGCGGGCACTTCCACCACGGGCATGCTCAGGGCGTCCTTGTTGTCGCCAACCAGCAGCTTGGTCAGCTCGTTCTTGAGCACCTGTGGCAGGTGCACGTCGTAGTCGCTGATGCTGGTCTCGGCGTTCGGGGTGTCGCGCACGAAGGAGGCGCTGGCGTCATCCGGGTTGTCGTTCCAGGCAACGATCCAGTGGCCGTGCTCGGCTTTCTTCGGCAGCGGGGTGGCGCAGCCAGGCTGTTCCAGGCTGAAGCCCACCGACACGGCAGTGGCCTTGTCGTCGGTCTGCCTGGCCAGCCACGACCAGGCTTCGGCAGCGCCGGAGCCGATGCCACCGAACAGCGTCACCGGGCCGTCCAGGTGCTGGGCCGCGGCCTTGAGGTCGGCCTCCTGCTCGTCGCAGTCGGACTTGGCCAGCAGCACTTGCACCAGTTGCGCCGAGCCGTCCTTGCTGAGGTCGGTCAGTTGCTTGTCGGTGAGCGCCTGCTCGGCCGGCACCGACAGCACGATGCGCGCTTTGATGCGGGTGCCGGGGGTTACCAGGGTCGCGGTGTTGCCGTCGTCCAGCTTCACCTGTTCAAGAAGGGGCGCGGGGGCGGGGCGGTTCATGTACCAGTAGACCGCCGCGGCGCCAGCGATCACTACCACCACGACCGCCAGCCATTTACGCCAGTTGCGTCGAATCATCAGCGTTTCACCAATCCTGTCAGGCCGCCCGCGATAAGGGCGGCGGTATCGGCCAGTGCCACCAGCGGATCGAGTCCTGCGGGCACGGCCATGTAACGGGGTTCCCAGTCGGGCTGGAATTTATCCTTGAAGCGCCGCAGGCCCTGGAAGTTGTAGAGCTGTTCACCACGGCGGAACACCATCGAACCCAGACGCTGGGTCAGCGGTGCGCCGCGACGTGGTTGCAGGCCCGACAACGGCACCATGCCCAGGCTGAAGCGCGCGTAACCATGACTCTTATAATGTTGAATCAGGCCGACCATCATGAACTCCATGGTCAGCTTTGGTGCCTCGGGGTGTGCGCGCATCAGGTCGAGACTGGCCAGTTCATGGCTGTGGGTCTCGAGCAGGTTGGCGAACGCCACGGGGCGTCCCTCGAAATGAATGATTGCAATACGAAAATGCTGCAGGTACTCCGGGCTGAAACGACCCAGGGAGAAGCCTTTTTCCCGCACGTTCTTGCCGGTCAGCCAGGCATCGGAAATCACCTTCAGCTCTTCCAGCGGCGCATGGCCCGGCTCGTGGATCTCCAGCGACAGGCCGTCGCGGGTGCCGCGGTTCCAGGTGTAGCGCAGGTCCTTCATCTCCTTGCCCTTGGCTTCCAGGTCGAACTTGACCAGGTCTACCCGGGCTTCCTCGCCCAGCTTGATCGCGGTCAGGCCGATGTCCATGTAGAACGGCAGGTTCTCCGCACGCACCTGGTAGAACACCGGGCGGGCATGATGGAAGTCGCAGAGGTCGCGGAACTGCCAGATCATTTCCGCCCGTTGCTGGGTCGACCCAATGGGGTCGTACAGCGCAACCAGGCTCCGCCCGCGGCGGGCGTACATCATGAAGGCGTTGTCGTTGGGGTGGAAGAGCAGCGCCTTGTCACCCGTCAGCGCCAGACCACCGTCCGGCTGATCGGAGGTCATCAGGATTTTCGCCGCCTTGTGCAGTTCCTCGCTGTCAGGCAGGTGGATCACCGGGCGTGCGGTACGCAGCAGCCAGGTCAGTGCGACGATCACCAGCAGCACGGCGCTGCCCAGGGCCGAACGCAGGCCGCGCGGGGCGTCAGCGTCCAGGGTGAATTGCCACCACAGTTGGTGCTTGTAGGGAATGTCCTGGTAGGCGAACAGCAGCAACCAGATCGAGGCGCCCACCACGCAGGCGCTGGCCATCAGGTAGAACGGCGAGAACGGCAGCTCCAGGAGGCGGCTGGGGCGGTAGAACGAGCGCCGGAAGATCGCCAGCAGGCAGGCGGTGAAGATCAGCAGGCTGGCTTCTTCCCAGTCGAAGCCCTTGAGCAGCGACAGCAGCGCGCCCACCAGCAGCAGGGTGGTGGTGAGCATCCAGGCGGCGGACAGGCGCCGGCGCAGGCCCTGGGCCAGCAGCAGGCACAGCACGCCGATCAGGCTGGCACCGAAGTGCGAGGCGTCGATCAGGCGGTGGGGAATCAGGAAGCCCAGGTGTTCGAGGCGCGTATCGATCTCGGGGGTGGCGCCGGAGAACAGCAGCACCACGCCAGACAGGAACACCAGCAGCGCCAGGATCGGCGCCGCCATGCCGGAGGCCACGCGAATGGCCTGCTGGGCGAAGAAGAAGCGCTTGGCTTCGGTGGCCAGCAGCACGATACAGGCCAGCAGCAGCGGCAGCATCACGTAGATCAGGCGGTACAGCAGCAGGGCGGCGGCCAGTGGCGCGGCCCCCAGTTCATTGGCGAAAGCGGCCAGCAGGATGGCCTCGAACACGCCGACGCCGCCGGGCACGTGGCTGAGCACGCCGGCAGCCAGGGCCAGCAGGTACACCAGCACGAAGGCGCCAAACGGCGGGGCGTCGGGCAGCAGCAGGTAGAGCACGGTGGCTGCCAACAGCACGTCGAGGGCGGTGATCACCAGTTGCAGCAGGGTCAGGCGCACACCCGGCAGCCGCAGCGTACGGCGGCCGACCTTGACCAGCAGGTTGTCTGCGATGGGTTGCTCGCCCAGGCGGCGGCGGTAGATACCGGCGCCAAGCAGCGCGGTCAGGGCAATGACGGCGCCGGCAATGGTACCCAGCAGGCCGGGGGCGATGTGCAGGGCGGCAGAGGCAGCGGGCAGGTTGCTCAGCGTGGCCAGGGCTGCCAGCGGCGGCAGTGCGCAGCCCAGCGAAAGGCTGGCGAACAGGGTCATGCGTGCCACTTCGGCGGCGCCGATGCCGTGGCGGGCGTACAGACGGTAGCGCACCGAGCCGCCGGACAGCAGCGACAGGCCGATGGCGTTGCCAATGGCGAACGCAGTGAACCCGCCCAGCACCAGGGTACGGCGCGGCAGCGTCACGGCGGCATAGCGGCTGGCCGACCATTCATAACCCAGCAGCACGACGAAACCGGCAGCGGCCGCAGCCAATGCACCGAACAGGGAAGCCTTGGGCGTGCTCAGTACCGAATCATGCAGGGCATAGATATCGAGTTCGGCGAGCAGGTGACGGCACGCGATCAGGGCGATGCCGAACAGCAACAGGGTCACGACCAGGCCGATGGGTTGACGGTACTTGCTCAGCAGCTCCAGCCAGCGCATTTTGCTTGGGTTCAACGGATGTGGGGCAGTCACGGTTTCAGGCAGTTCTGGCGAGTCGGGGCGCATCAATCACCTCGTGGATTGTGCGCAACAGGATGAAGGTATCCAGTCAAGTTACCAATCCCTATACAAAAATAATTCGGAATATATTAACCCGTTTGACCTTTTATCGGGCTCGGACGCTTTATCTATAGGGGAAGTTTCATGTTTCTTCCACCTGAGGTCGCGCAAGGGTGGACCACGATACGGCAGGTTTGTGCCGTTTTTATTTCTGCGCCCAAACGAAAAAGGCCACTCTTGCGAGTGGCCTTCTACGATATTTGGTTGCGGGAGCCGGATTTGAACCGACGACCTTCGGGTTATGAGCCCGACGAGCTACCAGACTGCTCCATCCCGCGTCTGTGGGGGCGGATTCTACAGTAAGAGGGTAGGGTGTCAACTGTTAATACAGTGCTGCGACAAAGTGGCGCGCTTTAGGCAAGTCTTTGAAGTGCCAAGGAATTCGTCGAACTTCGTAGCAGCTGCCGAAGGCCGCGTCGCTGTTGGAGGCAGCCTTCGGCAGCCGCTACGAGGGGAGCGTATTGTTTGAAACAAGCAGAAACAAAAAAGGCCACTTTTTCAAGTGGCCTTCTTTGATGTTTGGTTGCGGGAGCCGGATTTGAACCGACGACCTTCGGGTTATGAGCCCGACGAGCTACCAGACTGCTCCATCCCGCGTCTGTGTGGGCGGATTCTACAGCACGGCGGCAAGGTGTCAACAGTTAATCTTGGATAACCCCTTGAACTACCAAACAATTCCCGTAGCAGCTGCCGAAGGCTGCGTCCAAGGGCGACGTCGCCTAAAACACACGCGCACAAAAAAGGCCACTTTTTCAAGTGGCCTTCTTCGATGTTTGGTTGCGGGAGCCGGATTTGAACCGACGACCTTCGGGTTATGAGCCCGACGAGCTACCAGACTGCTCCATCCCGCGTCTGTGGAGTTGATTCTACAGACTTCCCCATGTGTGTCAAACGCCAGTTTCAGGAAAAGTCTTTTTGTTCAAGTGCTTAGCGTGCTCAAAAATGGCTGCGAGGCAGGCGGGGCGGGGCTCTCAGCCCTATCGGTGGTGGCATTTTGATTGAGAAAATAAATATCGGATCCCGCCTGGGTCTGCCATCGCAGCGGGGTGAGTGAGATACTGGCCAGCGTTTCGTACGAAAACGCCTCCTTTATATAGATAGAAACACCTGGGCCATGACGCAGCGCAAAATCATCCACGTCGACTGTGACTGCTTCTATGCCGCCATCGAAATGCGCGACGACCCCAGCCTGGCCGGCAAGCCCCTGGCTGTGGGCGGTTCGGCGGACCGGCGCGGCGTTATTGCCACCTGCAACTATGAAGCCCGGGCCTACGGCGTGCGTTCGGCCATGTCGTCGCGCCACGCGTTGAAGCTGTGCCCCGACCTGACCATCGTCAAGCCGCGCATGGAGGCCTATAAAGAGGCGTCGCGCGAGATCCATGGCATATTCCGCGAATACACCGAGCTGATTGAGCCGCTGTCGCTGGACGAGGCCTATCTGGACGTGTCGGATTGCCCGCACTTTGCCGGCAGCGCTACCCGCATCGCCGAAGACATCCGCCGCAAGGTGTCGCGGCGGTTGCACATCACTGTGTCGGCCGGGGTGGCACCCAACAAGTTCCTGGCCAAGATTGCCAGCGACTGGCGCAAGCCGAACGGGTTGTTCGTGGTGACACCGCGTGAGGTGGAGGATTTTGTCGCCGCCTTGCCGGTCAGCAAGCTGCACGGTGTGGGCAAGGTCACCGCCGACAGGCTGGGGCGGCTGGGTATCAGCAACTGCCTGGAGTTGCGCGACTGGAGCAAGCTGGCCCTGGTGCGCGAGTTCGGCAGTTTCGGCGAGCGGCTGTGGGGCCTGGCCCGCGGCATTGATGAGCGCCCGGTGCACAACGATAGCCGGCGGCAGTCCATCAGCGTGGAAAACACCTACGACACGGACTTGCCTGATGTGGAGGCCTGCCTGGCGAAATTGCCGGAGCTGATGGAAACCCTGGCCACGCGCATGGCGCGCATCGACAGCAGCTACAAGCCGGGCAAGCCGTTCGTGAAGGTCAAGTTTCATGACTTCAGCCAGACTACCCTGGAGCAGGCGGGGGCGGGCAGGGACCTGGAAAGTTACCGGCAGCTGTTGAGCCAGGCGGTGGCGCGCGGCGGCAAGCCGGTGCGGTTGCTGGGGATTGGCGTGCGCCTGCAGGACCTGCGTGGCGCGTTGGAGCAGTTGGAACTGTTTGGTGAGAATGGGTAACGGCTGGACGCCGCCTGCCGGCAGCTGCTACATGCGATCCCGTAGCAGCGGCCGCAGGCCGCGTCCATCTGCGTCCCGGGTTACAAACCGGGGTCGGCCACCAGGCGCCCAGCGTCGCGGGTCAGCGAGCGCAGGAATTGCTGTTGCAGTTCTGGATCGTTGCGGGTCAGCTCGATCAGGCTCTGCTCAAGCTCGCTGGCCTCCTCTTCCATGCCCAGGTCCGACAGGCGTTTGACCCGGTGCACCCACTGGCGGACGTCCTCGCCTTCAAGGTCGTCGTAAATCAGCCCGTGGGCTTCGGCCAGCTTGCCGCGCAGGTCGTTGCCAAGGCCCAGTGTCGCGTCGGCACGGACGTTGTCGTCGGCGTCCTCGACACTGATCTTCAGCTGGCTGACGTTTTTCAGGTCCTGGTCGGCGAAGGGGCTGTCCAGCAGGTTGACCTTCAGCACGCCATTGCGGTCGGTGGTCAGCTCATAGGTCTGCTTGCCCGACTGCACGTCCACCGGGCGCTCGCTCCACGGGAGCGTTGTGGTTTCCAGGCGCTTGTCTTTCTGCACCTGGTCCACGCCCGCCAGATTCTGTTGCGCACGGCCGTTGGATTGCACGTTCATGAACGGGTTGAGGCCGGCGAAACCGTAGCTGATCCAGTCCTTGGTGACGCTGTCGGGCAGTTGCCCGAACATCAGCACGTTCACCACGTTGGCACCAACGCCGGCCACCACGGCTACCGCGCCCAGCGGCACTTCGTACAGCTCGCGCCAGGGCTGGTAGGGCGTGTAGCGGTCGTAACGGCGGGTAACCTCGAACTCGGTAACCTCGAAGGTCTTCTGCTCGTGAATACGTACCCGGCGTTGCGGCAGTTCAAGCGCCGCGGGGCTGCCAGCGTCGATCTGCAGGCTGTGGTCGAGCAGCTTGCGCTCGACCCGCTCGTCATGTTCGCTGCGCTGGGACATGTGGTTGGCACAACCGCCCAGAAGCAGAGCACCGCACAAGGCGGTGCTCCCCAGTTTTAAGCCACTTCGCTTGTACATGGTTTCCCTGGTCTGGATCAGCGACGCACGCGGGCCTGGATGAACGACAGGACGTCGGCGACTGGAATGGCCTGGGCCTCGCCTTCGGTGCGGCTCTTGTATTCCAGGTTGCCTTCGGCCAGGCCGCGGTCGCTGACGACGATGCGGTGCGGAATGCCGATCAGCTCCATGTCGGCGAACTTGATGCCGGGGCTGGTCTTCTTGTCGCGGTCGTCCAGCAGCACTTCGAAGCCTGCGGCGGTCAGTTCGGCGTACAGCTTGTCGGTAGCTTCGCGCACCTGCTCGGTTTCATAGCGCAGCGGCACCAGGGCGATCTGGAATGGCGCCAGGGTGTCGTTCCATATGATGCCGCCGGCGTCGTTGTTCTGCTCGATGGCAGCAGCCACCACGCGCGATACGCCAATGCCGTAGCAACCCATGGTCAGGGTGACAGGCTTGCCGTTTTCACCCAGTACCTGGCACTTCATCGCTTCGCTGTACTTGGTGCCCAGCTGGAAGATGTGGCCCACTTCGATGCCGCGTTTGATCACCAGGGTGCCCTGGCCGTCCGGGCTTGGGTCGCCCTCGACGACATTGCGCAGGTCGGCAACTTCCGGGACCGGCAGGTCGCGTTCCCAGTTCACGCCGAAGTAATGCTTGTCGTCGATGTTCGCGCCCACGCCGAAATCGCTCATCAGCGCCACGGAGCGGTCGATGATGCACGGCAGCGGCAGGTTCAGCGGGCCCAGGGAGCCGGCGCCGGCGCCGATGGCGTCACGCAGTTCGGCGTCGCTGGCCATCTCCAGCGGGCTGGCAACCAGGGGGTGGTTGCCGGCCTTGATTTCGTTCAGTTCGTGGTCGCCGCGCACTACCAGGGCGATCAGCTTGCCTTCCTCGGCCGCGTGCACGATCAGGGTCTTGACCGTCTTCTCGATGGCCAGGCCGTAGTTTTCCACCAGCTCGGCAATGGTCTTGGCGTTCGGCGTGTCCACCAGGCGCAGCGCCTCGGTGGCAGCGCCACGGGCGGTCTCGCGTGGGACGGCTTCGGCCTTCTCGATGTTGGCGGCGTAGTCGGAAGTGTCGCTGAAGACGATGTCGTCTTCACCGGACTCGGCCAGCACGTGGAATTCGTGGGAGCCGGCGCCGCCGATCGAACCGTTGTCGGCTTCCACCGGGCGGAACTTCAGGCCCAGGCGGGTGAAGACGTTGCAGTAGGCCTGGTGCATGCGATCGTAGGTCTGCTGCAGCGATGCCTGGTCGGCGTGGAAGGAGTAGGCGTCCTTCATGATGAATTCGCGGCCACGCATCAAGCCGAAGCGCGGGCGGATCTCGTCACGGAATTTGGTCTGGATCTGGTACAGGTTGATCGGTAGCTGCTTGTAGCTGTTCAGCTCGTTGCGTGCCAGGTCGGTGATGACTTCTTCGTGGGTAGGGCCGGCGCAGAAATCACGACCGTGGCGGTCGTTCAGGCGCAGCAGCTCTGGGCCGTACTGTTCCCAGCGGCCGGATTCCTGCCACAGCTCGGCAGGCTGGATGCCAGGCATCAGCACTTCCAGGGCGCCGGCGGCGTCCATTTCCTCGCGCACGATGTTTTCCACCTTGCGCATCACGCGCAGGCCCATCGGCAGCCAGGTGTACAGGCCCGAGGCAAGCTTGCGGATCATGCCGGCGCGCAGCATCAGCTGGTGGCTGATGACGACCGCGTCGTTGGGGATTTCTTTCTGGGTGGCGAGCAAATATTGACTGGTGCGCATGATAGGCCGTGTCTGTTGCTGAATTTTATTGAAGCTGGGCATTGTACGGTGCACGCCCGGCGACGTACAGGGTGGTGGCCATGAGGTATCGCGAGCAAAAGAAAGCCCGGCATGCGCCGGGCTTCTTTATATAGCTGTCGGTACCGCTGGCGGTTGCCCTGTAATTACAGGATCGACAGAGGGTAGTCGACGATCAGGCGGAACTCGTCGACGTTGCCTTCGGCCTGGTCGGCGTTGCCACGGTGCCACGCTTGGCGAATACGGAAGGACAGGTCTTTGGCTGGGCCTTCCTGTACTACGTATTTGGCTTCGACGTTGGTCTCGTGGTGCTTGCCGTCTTCACCGTAGCCGTAGGCGCGGTAAGGGCTGTCGGCAGCCATCTTGGTGCCGTCGATGTCGTCACCGTGTGCGTAACGGGCCATGAAGCTCAGGCCAGGCACGCCGAAGGTCGCCATGTTCAGGTCGTAACGAGCCTGGAACGATTTCTCGCCTGGGCCGTTGAAGTCGGAGTACTGAATGGAGTTGGCGAGGAAGATCGAGTCGCCACCGCGGTTGTTGTCACCCACACCGATGTAGTCGAACGGGGTGTCGCCGTTGACCTTCTGGAAGCCCAGGGTAATGGTGTGTGCCGACAGGAACGAGTAGGCGGCCGACAGCGAGAACGTGTTGTTGTCGATGCTGCCTGCTTTGGCGCTACCGGCGTCGGTGGTGCGGTAGTAGTTGAAGTCGAACGTCAGCGACTGGGTATCAGCCAGTGGCAGAACATAGTTCAGGTTGGTGTAGTACTGGTTCCAGATATCTTCCAGGTTCGCGCCATACAGCGAAGCGGTGAAGTTGTCGTTGAACGCGTACTTGCCACCGGCGTAGTCGATCGAGTTGGCTGGCACGTTGGCGTAGGTGGCCCAGAGGGAGCCATCACGGTTGGTGCTGCTTTCGCTCGAAGCCGAGTAGAAGTGACCGCCTTCCAGGTCCAGGCCCTTGATCTCGCTGCTCATCAGGGAGATGCCCGAAGCGGTCTGCGGGGTCAGGCGCGAGCCGCCCACTGCGAATACCGGTGCGGTGCTAGGCTGTTGATCACCGATCTTCAGCATGGTCTTCGAGATGCGGAACTTGACCGCAGCGCCGGCCTTGCCGTAGCTGTCGTTCGGGCCGTTTTCGCCCACGGTCAGGTTGTTGGTACCGGTGGTGCCGCTGCTGCCATCCAGTTTCAGGCCCAGGTAGCCGAATGCGTCGATACCGACACCGATGGTGCCTTGGGTGAAGCCGGAGGTGAAGACGCCCTGGATGCCTTGGGTCCAGTCAGCCGACTTGTGCTCGGAACCGAACGAGTAGCGGTTGAAGTAGTAGTTGCGCAGCAGCAAGTTCAGGGTTGCGTCTTCGACGAAGCCCTTCGAGTCTGCCTGATCGCTAACGAATGCTGCGGCGCCGGCCAGCTGCGAGCTAGCCGCGGTAACTGCCAGTGCGATTGCGCTCCACTTAATCACTTTCATCGTGATTTGCTCCTTTGGTTTTTAGGAAGAGTACTGCCGTCCCACCTGGTTTATTATCTGGGCGGCTCTTTCTTTTTGTGTCAGCGCAAACTTATATCACGCTGACGCTTTATGGCGATACTTCTAAGCTCAATCGTCCGGCTTCTTCTCGAGCCTGTCGCAAAAACTTCCGTCCGTGTCGCAAACCACAGCTTCGGGTAACACAAGCTGCACAACTTCAGCGCTGTTTTCAAGGGGGCGAGCATAGGAAAATTACTTCTAAGCTCCTGCCTGAAAACTCCTTGGTCTTCCGTGCAGCTGTTGTTATTTGTCGCGAATCATCCCCATCCAGGGCTGCCTGCCGACTTGGGTGGGTAGGAATGCAACAAGCGCGCCCAAACGTGCCATCGCATGACATTTCTTTCACTTTTTTTACCGGGCGGCGGTGCCGCCTCATGAAATCGGGGGTGCGCTGGGGAACTTGACGCGGCGGCGAGGATCGGGTGAGCTCGCCGAGCTGGGCGGAAACGTTACCGTCCACGTTCGCAAGTGGGAACTTGGCGGATGACTGGCGCACTGGCATTACTCACTCCGGCCCGTTTTGGTGCGAAAAGTAGCGGTTGCCCAAGGCAGCCTAGCCCACAGTTGCACTTTGGCAAACCGGCCCGCCAGGTGGTGGCCCTTGCCAATAAAACGATTGCGCGCAAGGTTGCGCATGCACCTGCCGGAAGGCAGTAAAAACCGCGCCTTGCATGGGGTTTTTTGGTGCGGAGTGCGCTTATATGGTGCGTTTTCTTCGGTGTCGAGCGAGCCTGTTTGTGGGGTTTCGCGTGGTTGCCCGTGAACCCGGGTTCGATCGCAGGTATCCTGTAGGTGCATGGGCCCTCCTGGCTCATGGGGCTAAAAAAATTTTCACCTTGCCGGAGATCTCGCGGTGTTTTCTTTAGATTCGCGCCTGCAGCACGACACCCACCTCATCGGGGATTTCCCCCTGAGCCGGCTGCTCCTGAGCAACGACGCCAACTATCCCTGGTTTATTCTGGTGCCACGCCGCGATGGTATCAGCGAGCTGTTTCAGCTCAATGACACTGAGCAACTTCAACTGTGGCAGGAAACGAATACCCTGGCGAAACTGCTTAATGAGCACTTTGCCGCCGACAAGATGAATGTCGCTACCTTGGGTAATGTTGTTAGCCAGCTACACATGCACGTCATTGTTCGTTACAAGAAAGATGCGGCATGGCCGGCGCCAGTCTGGGGCAAAGTTGCCGGGCAGCCTTACAGTGCCGAACAAGTTACGGCCATTCGTGAGCGGCTGAAGGGAATACTGACGCAAGATTTTACATTCCTGGAGGCTGCCCATGACGCTTGAAGCGCGGGTCATGGAGCTGGAAACCCGGCTGGCCTTCCAGGATGACACCATCCAGGCCCTGAATGACGAGCTGGTGCAGCAGCAGCGCCAGCTGGAGCGCCTGCAGTTGCAGATGGCGGCCCTGCTCAAGCGTCAGGAAGAGATGGTAGGCCAGTTCGGGGTCAGCGAGCACGAGGCGCCGCCCCCACATTATTAAGGCCGGCCGGTGACAAAATCGCAGGCATGAAAAAACCGCGCTAGGCGCGGTTTTTTTGTGGCTGGCAATCAGCGTCGCGGTGAAGCGGCGATCACATCTTCAGCCTGCAGGCCCTTGTCGCGGTTCATCACCGAGAACTCCACGCGCTGGCCTTCGACCAGTACGCGGTGGCCTTCGCCACGGATGGCGCGGAAATGCACGAAGATATCGTCGCCCGAGTCGCGGGAGATGAAGCCGAAGCCCTTGGAAGTGTTGAACCACTTCACGGTGCCGGTATCGCGGTTGCTCATGTCATACGAAGGTGCAGCAGCGGCAGGGGAGGATTTGTAGAAGCTGACTGCCAGGTGCAGCAATACGGCAAGTACCGCACAGGCCAGGGCTGGCAGCAGGGCAGGGAAGCCGCCGATGCTGTTCCACTCGGCCAGCAGGGTGACGGTCTGTGCCACTACCGCCAGGATCAGCAGGGCGCTGACCAGGTTTTGCACTTGATGCCGCGGGCCGCGGTTCCAGTATGGAATGACCGGGGCGAGGGTCAGGTTGAGCAGGCCGAACAATGCCAGGTAAATGGCTTCGGGTTGTTGCAGGTAGGGCACCGCTTCTGCCCGCAGGCTGGGTATGAACGACAGCAGCAAGGCTGCAGCGCCCGTTAGGAGGTGAACAATTTTCAACATTTTATTAACTCACGTTCAGACGGATCACGAGGAAGAGCTGGCACGTCACGGTGCGCATCGGAACAAAATGAGACGCAGTTCACGGGGCGGGCTCAGCCTGAACACCCGCACGCAATGAAGGTGTGCGGGGTGCAGGCGTTCTATTTAACAGCAAAGCCGGTGGCTACTCAAATCAGCGCACCGGACGGTCATTTTTCGCTGCATTCACCAAACGTTTGCGCTGCGTCGGTGGTGCAACATCCCAGCGGTGAGTTGGCAATAAGAAAGTGCCTGCGTGGTTGTAGGCGGGTTGGTATTTCGCAAATTGGATTAGTTGCAGGGCGTGGAGCGTTGGGTGCGCTGGGCAGTCCCCGTGGAGTTCGGGTTTGCCACCGTGAACTTTTGCCCGTAGGCCCCGGCCGGCTTGGCGCTGCGCCGGGCAGAGGGGAGTGGGACTGCACGTGGGTGAACTAATTACAGGCACTTGGCAGCTTGTTCCTACGAGGCGAAGTGCCGCTTCCGCTGGTTGTAGGTATTTAGTTAGGGCCTCATGGACGGGGGGAATTGCTAAAACTGTAACTGTTTTTTCTCAGTGTTGTTTTACACAAGGATGTGGTGATAGTTATGTCCAGCGAATTAATTCAAAGCACTCGGCTGGTGGCGAGGACGGGAAAGATACCTCATGATCCTTTTCTGGCTGACTTCAATATGGAACTGGCGCAGCCGTTGTCGCGTTCCGTGCGGTTGAACGGTTTTGCGACCTGCCTGCGTCTTGAGTCGGTGTACTGGAAGGTACTGGAACGCATCGCCAGGGCCAATGGCTGTTCGGTCAATGCCATTCTTTCCCACGTGGACCGCGAGGTGCACCTGCGTCACGGTGGGGTGAAGAATTTCAGCGGGCTGGTGCGAGTCGTCTGCGTGGTGCACCTGATGGAGCGCTATTGTGGGGCGCACTGAAGCGCGTGGAGGGGGCAGGGCGACATTCGGGGTGTCGTCACGGCTGCACAGGCGCGCGGTATAAGGATATAATCCCGCTCTTTGCCGCGTGGTGCGGCCTGTGCCGTGTATTTGCTTGCCGAGACATTCCCATGCCCATGTATGACTATCAATGTGCTTCCTGTGGTCACCAGATGGAAGTCATCCAGAAGATCAGTGCGTCACCGTTGACGGACTGCCCGGCCTGCCAGGCCCCCGAGCTGAAGAAAATGCTCTCCATGCCTGGCTTTCGCCTGAGTGGTACCGGCTGGTACGAAACCGACTTCAAGACCGGCAGCAAAAAGAATCTGGCGGGCGGCGACAAAGCCGATTGAGTTGAACTGCACCCGCAGGGTCTTGCACTATTAGGCCAGCCAGGCTTGCAAGGCCTTCCCCGAATACCGAATACGAGAAGCGAAACCACCATCATGATGCGCAGCCATTATTGCGGCCAACTGAACGAGACCCTGGAAGGTCAGGAAATCACCCTTTGCGGCTGGGTCCACCGCCGTCGTGACCATGGCGGGGTTATCTTCCTCGATATCCGTGATCGTGAGGGCCTGGCCCAGGTGGTCTTCGACCCGGATCGCGCCGAGACCTTCGCCGCGGCCGACCGCGTGCGCAGCGAATACGTGGTCAAGGTTACCGGCAAGGTGCGCCTGCGCCCGGCCGGTGCCGGCAACGCCAACATGGCTTCGGGCATGATCGAAGTGCTGGGCTACGAGCTGGAAGTGCTGAACGAAGCAGAAACCCCGCCGTTCCCGTTGAACGAATACTCCGACGTTGGCGAGGAAACCCGCCTGCGCTACCGCTTCATCGACCTGCGCCGCCCGGAAATGGCCGAGAAGCTGCGTCTGCGTTCGCGCATGACCACCAGCATCCGTCGCTTCCTGGACGAGAACGGCTTCCTCGACGTCGAGACGCCGATCCTGACCCGCGCCACCCCTGAGGGTGCCCGTGACTACCTGGTGCCTAGCCGCACCCACGCCGGCAGCTTCTTTGCCCTGCCGCAATCGCCACAGCTGTTCAAGCAGCTGCTGATGGTGGCCGGCTTCGACCGTTACTACCAGATCGCCAAATGCTTCCGCGACGAAGACCTGCGTGCCGACCGTCAGCCTGAGTTCACTCAGATCGACATCGAGACCAGCTTCCTCAACGAGGAAGACATCATGGGCCTGACCGAAGGCATGATCCGCAACCTGTTCAAGGAAGTGCTGGACCTGGAATTCGGCGAATTCCCGCACATGACCTTCGAAGAGGCCATGCGCCGCTACGGTTCCGACAAGCCGGACCTGCGTAACCCGCTGGAGCTGGTTGACGTTGCCGACCAGCTGAAAGACGTGGAATTCAAGGTGTTCAGCGGCCCGGCCAACGACCCTAAATGCCGCGTTGCCGCCCTGCGCGTGCCTGGCGGCGCGAGCATGCCGCGCAGCAAGATCGACGACTACACCAAGTTCGTCGGCATCTACGGTGCCAAGGGCCTGGCGTACATCAAGGTCAACGAGCGCGCCAAGGGCGTCGAAGGCCTGCAGTCGCCAATCGTCAAGAACATCCCTGAAGCTGCGCTGAACACCATCCTGGATCGCGTTGGCGCGGTCGATGGCGACATCGTCTTCTTCGGCGCCGACAAGGCCAAGATCGTCAGCGAGGCCCTGGGCGCGCTGCGTATCAAGGTTGGCAACGACTTCAACCTGCACACCTGCGAATGGGCACCGATGTGGGTCGTCGACTTCCCGATGTTCGAAGAGAACGATGACGGCAGCTTCACCGCGCTGCACCACCCGTTCACCGCGCCGAAGTGCTCGCCTGAAGAGCTGGAGGCCAACCCGGCCACCGCGCTGTCGCGTGCCTACGACATGGTCCTGAACGGCACCGAGCTGGGTGGCGGTTCGATCCGTATCCACCGCAAGGAAATGCAACAGGCCGTGTTCCGCCTGCTGGGCATCAACGAAGCCGAACAGGAAGAGAAATTCGGCTTCCTGCTGGACGCCCTGAAGTACGGTGCACCGCCGCACGGTGGCCTGGCCTTCGGCCTGGACCGCCTGGTGATGCTGATGACCGGCGCCCAGTCGATCCGCGAAGTGATCGCCTTCCCGAAAACCCAAAGCGCCGCATGCGTCATGACCCAGGCCCCTGGCCTGGTCGACGCCAAGGCCCTGCGCGAGCTGCACATTCGCCTGCGCGAACAGCCAAAGGCTGAGTAAAAGCTGAACCAGAGCGCATCTTCGGATGCGCTTTTTACATGGCAGAGGGTTCTGCCTCCCCATCAAAAGTGGGGCACTGTTCGTGTGGGAGCTGGCTTGCCAGCGAGTTTTTCAGGGTTTTCCCAAAGCTCGCTGGCAAGCCAGCTCCCACAAAAAAACACCTGCAGGTGTTTTGAAAAAAGAATTTCGGAGTTGTTATGGCTGGCCATTCCAAGTGGGCGAACATCAAGCACCGCAAAGAGCGTCAGGATGCCAAGAGAGGCAAGATCTTCACCAAGTGGATTCGTGAGCTGACCGTCGCGGCCCGTCAGGGCGGCGGCGACCCGGGCTCCAACCCGCGCCTGCGCCTGGCCCTGGACAAGGCCCTGGGCGCCAACATGAGCCGCGACATCATTGACCGCGCCGTGGCGCGCGGCACTGGCGCAGCAGCCACGGACGACATGGTCGAGCTGACCTACGAAGGCTACGGCCCAGGTGGCGTGGCGGTGATGGTCGAGTGCATGACCGACAACCGCAACCGCACTGCGGCTGCCGTGCGTCACGCCTTCAGCAAGTCGGGCGGCAACCTGGGTACCGACGGTTCGGTGGCCTACCTGTTCGAACGCAAGGGGCAGATCTCCTTTGCGCCGGGCACCGATGAAGACGCGCTGATGGAAGCGGCCATGGAGGCCGATGCCGACGACGTCACCACCCACGAAGATGGCTCCATGGACGTGTTCACCTCGTTCGCCAGCTTCTACGCGGTGCGCAACGCCCTGGAAGCGGCGGGCTTCAAGTCCACCGACGCGGAAATCGTCATGGTGCCAGGCACCAGTGCCGAACTGGACCTGGAAGGGGCGGAAAAAGTCATCAAGCTGATCGACATGCTCGAAGACCTGGATGACGTGCAGAACGTCTATTCCAACGCGCAGATCCCCGACGAGGTGATGGAAAAGCTCGGCTGATCCCGCGCCACGTTCTACTCTTGAGGCCGGAGCAGCAGAATCGCGTTCAACAGCGCGACTTTGCCGCTCCGGTTTCTGCTTTTTCGGCACCTTTCGAGCTGCAGGCTTTATGACGTTAATTCTTGGTATCGACCCCGGTTCGCGCATTACCGGCTACGGCGTGGTGCGCGACACCGGGCGCGGCTGCGAGTACGTGGCTTCGGGCTGTATTCGTACCGGCAGCGGCGAATTGCAGGAACGCCTGCAGATTGTCTTCCGCGGCGTACGCGAAGTGATCCAGACCTACGGCCCGGTCACCATGGGCATCGAGAAGGTGTTCATGGCCCGCAACGCCGACTCCGCCCTCAAGCTGGGCCAGGCGCGCGGCGCCGCTATTGTCGCGGCCATGGAAGAGGGCCTGGAAGTGGCCGAGTACACCGCCACCCAGGTCAAGCAGGCCGTGGCCGGTACCGGTGGCGCCAACAAGGAGCAGGTGCAGATGATGGTCATGCACCTGCTGAAGCTGGTGGCCAAGCCGCAGATCGACGCCTCCGACGCCCTGGCTATCGCCCTGACCCATGCCCACACTCGCTCCAGCCTGATTCCCCACGGCTTGGGCACCGCACGCAGCCGCGGCGGGCGCCTGCGGCTCTGATAGCATCATCTGCTGAAGATTTTTGACTTGCATGGCCCGCCGGGCCTGCAATGATGGCGAGCATTGCTTGCTGGTACCGAACATAGGATTGAAACGTGATTGGACGCTTGCGCGGCACCCTGGCGGAAAAGCAGCCGCCGCACCTGATTCTCGACGTCAATGGCCTGGGCTACGAGCTGGAAGTGCCGATGACCACCCTTTACCGCCTGCCGCCGGTCGGTCAGGCGGTGACTTTGCACACCCATCTGGTGGTGCGCGAGGATGCTCAGTTACTCTACGGCTTCTTTGAAAAACGCGAGCGCGAACTGTTCCGCGAGCTGATCCGCCTCAACGGCGTAGGGCCCAAGCTGGCCCTGGCGCTGATGTCGAGCCTGGATGTGGATGAGCTGGTGCGCTGCGTGCAGGCCCAGGATGCGTCGGCCCTGACCAAGGTGCCGGGTGTGGGCAAGAAAACCGCCGAGCGCCTGCTGGTGGAACTCAAGGACCGCTTCAAGGCCTGGGAAACCGCGCCGGCGATGTTCGAATTGATGCCTACCGGCCCCAACAGTGTCGCGCCGGTGGCCAGCGCCGAAAGCGATGCCGTCAGCGCGCTGATCTCCCTGGGTTACAAGCCCCAGGAGGCCAGCAAGGCTGTGGCCGCCATCAAGACCAAAGGCCTGAGCAGCGAAGAGCTGATTCGCCATGCCCTGAAGGGAATGATTTAAGTGATCGAAGCCGACCGCCTGATTACCGCCACCACGGGCCGTGACCGGGAAGAACAGCAGGACCGGGCCATCCGCCCGCTGAGCCTGGCCGACTACATTGGCCAGCCCACCGTGCGCGAACAGATGGAGCTGTTTATCCAGGCTGCCCGCGGGCGCAACGAGTCCCTGGACCACACCCTGATCTTCGGCCCGCCTGGCCTGGGCAAGACCACCCTGGCGAACATCATCGCCCAGGAAATGGGCGTGTCCATCAAGAGCACGTCGGGCCCGGTGCTCGAACGCCCCGGTGACCTGGCCGCGCTGCTCACCAACCTTGAGCCGCACGATGTGCTGTTCATCGATGAAATCCATCGGCTGTCGCCCATCGTCGAGGAAGTGCTGTACCCGGCCATGGAAGATTTCCAGCTGGACATCATGATCGGCGAGGGGCCGGCGGCGCGTTCCATCAAGCTCGACCTGCCGCCATTCACCCTGGTGGGCGCCACCACGCGCGCGGGCATGCTCACCAACCCGTTGCGTGACCGGTTTGGTATCGTTCAGCGGCTGGAGTTCTACAGCACCGCCGACCTTGCGACCATTGTCAGCCGCTCGGGCAATATCCTCGGCTTGCCGGTGGAAGACGAGGGCGCCTTCGAGATCGCCCGCCGCGCCCGCGGCACCCCGCGTATTGCCAACCGCCTGCTGCGCCGTGTGCGTGATTTCGCCGAAGTGCGTGGCAAGGGCCATATCACCAAGCCCATCGCCGACCTGGCGCTGAACCTGCTGGACGTCGACGAACGTGGCTTCGACCACCAGGACCGGCGTCTATTGCTGACCATGATCGAGAAGTTCGATGGCGGCCCGGTGGGCGTCGACAGCCTGGCCGCGGCCATCAGCGAAGAGCGCCACACCATCGAGGACGTGCTGGAGCCGTACCTGATCCAGCAGGGCTATATCATGCGCACCCCGCGTGGCCGGGTGGTTACCCGCCATGCGTACCTGCATTTCGGCCTGAACATTCCCGGCCGCCTGGGGGAAATGCCGGCGACCGAGCAGTTCGTCGATCCGGCTGACGAATAACGTCATGGTGGCGATTTAATTGGAGTTTTTGCGGTCCTAGGGTGCGAGCAGTGTTTTGCCCTGCCTGAACGGCGCAAAAACGATGAAAAAACAGTTGCCTGGCCGGATTGGCAACCTGAGGAGTAAGCACTAGAGTATGCGCGCGCAAAATGGGGTTGAGTCGTTCGCACATCGCTGTCGCGTCTATTACGAGGACACCGATGCGGGCGGCGTCGTTTATTACGTCAACTATCTCAAGTTCATGGAGCGGGCACGCACCGAAAGGCTGCGTGAGCTGGGTTACGTGCAGTCGGTTCTGGCACGCGAGAACCTGCTGTTCGTGGTGCATTCCAGCGAGGCGCGCTACCTGGTGCCGGCCCGTCTGGACGACGAATTGCTCGTCACTGCGCAGGTAATTGAATTGAACCGCGCCAGCCTGCGCTTCAAGCAGCAGGTCTGGCGCGCAGCGGATATGACGCTGCTCTGCGAAGGGCAGTTTTTGGTGGCCTGTGTGCGCGCCGATACTTTCAAACCCCGGGCCATTCCCGAAGCTCTGCGCGCGGCCTTCGCCGCTGCAGACGGCCCGGGTACACACTCAAAAGCAGGAGATTAAGCGTGGAAGCTAACGTCGTCGACCATACCTCCATGTGGAGCCTGGTCAGCAATGCCAGCGTGGTTGTACAGCTGGTAATGCTGATTCTGGTAGCCGCATCGGTCACTTCATGGGTCATGATTTTCCAGCGCAGCGCACTGATTCGTGCCGGCCGCCGGGCCCTGGACACCTTCGAGGAGCGTTTCTGGTCGGGCATCGACCTGTCCAAGCTGTACCGCCAGGCGGGCAGCAACCCAGACCCGGATTCGGGTGTGGAGCAAGTCTTCCGCGCCGGTTTCAAGGAGTTCTCGCGTCTGCGCCAGCAGCCGGGCGTGGACCCGGACGCAGTCATGGACGGCGTGGGCCGTGCCATGCGCGTGGCCATCTCGCGCGAAGAGGAAAAGCTTGAGCAGACCCTGCCGTTCCTGGCCACCGTTGGTTCGGTAAGCCCGTACATCGGCCTGTTCGGCACCGTGTGGGGCATCATGAACTCCTTCCGCGGCCTGGCCGGCGCCCAGCAGGCCACCCTGGCCACCGTTGCCCCGGGTATTTCCGAAGCCCTGGTGGCCACCGCCATCGGCCTGTTCGCGGCAATTCCGGCGGTTATCGCCTACAACCGCTTCGCCGCCCGCAGCGAAACCTTGATCAGCCGTTACTACACGTTCGCTGACGAGTTCCAGGCCATCCTGCACCGTAAAGTGCACACCAGCGAAGAGTGAGCAGGTAATTACCCATGGCCCGAGTTCGCCAGAAACGCAAGCCGGTCGCCGAGATGAACGTGGTGCCCTACATCGACGTGATGTTGGTACTGCTGGTTATCTTCATGGTCACCGCACCAATGCTCAACCAGGGCGTGAAGGTTGACCTGCCAAAGGTTTCCAGCGAAGCCTTGCCGCAGGACAACAACACCCAGGTCCTGACCATTTCGATCAAGGCTGACAAGACCTACTACTGGAACCTTGGCAGCGAAGTCGACGCCGACAAGGTGATGGACAAGGCAATGACCCTGCCTGCCATGACCGACGCCGTCACCAAGATCATTCGCGCCGGCAACGAAGGCGGCAAACGCACCCAGGTATTCATCCGCGGCGACAAGTCCGTGGACTACGGCGCCGTGATGGGTGCCATGGGTGGGTTGCAGAAGGCGGGTGTCGGTAACGTTGGCCTGATTACCGAGGCGCCCTGATGCGACAACGAGAGCCCTCCGCCTCGGAAAGCTATTTCTGGCCCAGTGTCTGGGCCATTGCGCTGCATATCCTGATTTTTGGCATGCTGTTCATAAGCTTCGCCATGACCCCGGATCTGCCCCCTGCCAGGCCCATCGTTCAGGCTACGCTGTATCAGCTGAAGTCCAAGAGCCAGGCCACCACCCAGACCAATCAGAAGATTGCCGGGGAGGCCAAGAAGTCGGCTGCCAAACAGACCGAAGTCGAGCAGATGGAGCAGAAGAAGGTCGAGCAGGAGAAGCAGGAGCAAGCTGAGAAGGCCGCGGAACAAAAGCAGGAAGAAGCCGCTCAAAAGGCCCAGGAAGCCAAGAAGGCCGATGACGCCAAGAAGGCTGCTGCCGACGAGGCCAAGGCGGCCGCGGCGGATGCTGCCAAGAAAGCCGACGACGCGAAGAAGGCTGCCGAGGCCAAGAAAGCCGAGCAGGCTGACATAGCCAAGAAGAAAGCCGAGGAAGCGGCGAAGGAAAAGGCCGAGGAAGACGCGAAGAAGGCTGCCGAGGCTGCGAAGAAAGCCGCCGAGGACGCCAAGAAGAAAGCCGCTGACGACGCCAAGAAAGCTGCCGAGTCCGCGCAGGAGGCGAAGAAGAAAGCCGCCGAGGATGCGAAGAAGGCTGCGGCCGACGACGCCAAGAAGAAATCCCAGGCAGCCGCCCGCAAGGCCGCTGAAGACAAGAAGGCGCAGGCATTGGCTGATCTGTTGTCCGATACGCCACAGCGTCAGCAGGCGTTGGCGGACGAGCAGGGCGACCAGACCGCCGGCAACTTCGATGACCTGATCCGTTCGCGTGCCGCCGAAGGCTGGACTCGTCCGCCATCCGCGCGCAAGAACATGACGGTTGTGCTGCAGATCAACATGTTGCCTGACGGCACCGTGACCAACGTAACCGTGGCCAAGTCCAGCGGCGACGGTCCGTTCGATGCGTCGGCAGTGGCAGCGGTCAAGAACATCGGTCGCTTAACCGAAATGCAGGGCCTGAAACCAAGTGATTTCAACCCTTACCGCAATTTCAAGATGACATTCACCCCTGAGGACCTTGCCTTGTGATTACCCTTCTTCGAGGACTGCTGGTTGCACTGTGCTGCGTTGCAGCCGTTGCCCAGGCAGATGAAAAGAACATTCTGGTCACCAGCGGCAGCGACCGGGCCACCCCGATCGCCGTCGTGCCGTTCGGCTCCCAGGGCGGCGCCGTGCTGCCCGAGGACATGGGCCAGATCATCGCCAACGACCTGCGCAACTCGGGCTACTACTCGCCGATCGACAAGCAGAACATGATCAGCACCCCGTCGCAGCCAAGCGAAGTGGTATGGCGCGACTGGCAGGCCCTGGGCGCCCAGTACGTCATGGTCGGCAGCATCGTCCCTGCGGGCGGCCGCCTGCAGGTGTCGTATGCACTGCTCAACGTCAGCAGCCAGCAGCCTGTGCTGACCGGCAGCGTGTCGGGTAGCGTGGACCAACTGCGCGACATGGCCCACTACATCTCCGACCAGTCGTTCGAGAAGCTGACCGGCGTGAAGGGCGCGTTCTCCACTCGCCTCCTTTATGTAACCGCCGAACGCTTCAGCACCAACAGCACCCGCTACACCCTGCAGCGCTCGGACTATGACGGCGCCCGCGCCGTGACCCTGCTGCAATCGCGCGAGCCGATCCTGTCGCCACGCTACGCACCGGATGCCAAGCGCATCGCCTACGTTTCGTTCGAACAGAAGCGCCCGCGCATCTTCGTGCAGAACGTCGACACCGGTGCCCGCCAGCAGATCACCAACTTCGAAGGCCTCAACGGTGCCCCGGCGTTCTCGCCTGACGGCAGCAAGCTGGCGTTCGTGCTGTCCAAGGACGGCAACCCGGAGATCTACGTGATGGACCTGGGCTCGCGCAACCTCACCCGCCTGACCAATGATCCGGCCATCGACACCGAACCGTTCTGGGGCAAGGATGGCTCGACCATCTACTTCACCTCCGACCGCGGTGGCAAGCCACAGATCTACAAACAGTCGCTGGGTGGCGGTGGCGCAACTCGCGTTACCTTCATTGGCAACTACAACGCCAACCCGAAATTGTCGGCTGATGAAAAGACCCTGGTGATGATCCACCGTCAGGATGGTTTCACCAACTTCAAGGTGGCCTCCCAGGACCTGGAACGCGGAACTGTAAAGATCCTCACAGATTCAAGTCTTGATGAGTCGCCTACTGTTGCGCCCAACGGCACCATGGTAATCTACGCCACCCGCCAGCAGGGCCGGGGAGTCTTGATGCTCGTGTCGCTAAACGGCCGCGTGAGGCTCCCGCTTCCTACCGCTCAAGGCGAAGTCAGAGAACCGTCCTGGTCCCCTTACCTGAACTGACGCGGCGCTACACGTTGTACTTAACACATTGGGGTTCATTAGGAGTTTCACGATGGAAATGCTGAAGTTTGGTAAGTTTGCTGCGCTGGCTCTGGCCATGGCCGTAGCTGTAGGTTGCTCTTCGAAAGGCGGCGACAACGCTGGTCAAGCAGCTGTTGACCCTAACGCTGGTTACGGCGCAAACACCGGTGCCGTTGATGGCTCCCTGAGCGAAGAAGCTGCTCTGCGCGCAATCACCACCTTCTACTTCGAATACGACAGCTCGGACCTGAAACCAGAAGCCATGCGCGCTCTGGACGTCCACGCTAAAGACCTGAAAGCCAATGGCGCTCACGTCGTACTGGAAGGCAACACCGACGAACGCGGTACCCGCGAGTACAACATGGCTCTGGGCGAGCGTCGTGCGAAAGCCGTTCAACGCTACCTGGTCCTGCAAGGCGTTTCGCCAGCTCAGCTGGAAATCGTTTCGTACGGCGAAGAGCGTCCAGTTGCAACTGGCAACGACGAGCAGTCGTGGGCTCAGAACCGTCGCGTCGAACTGCGTAAGTAATTCGATATGCGAACGTGCCGCCGTGCTGTAACTATTCTGGCTCTCGCCCTGCCACTCGTGGCCTGGGCAGAGGTTCCTGTGGTTGATGGTGATGGTACCAACGGTACCAGCAGTAATCCGCCATCGGGTTATGGCACGAGCGGCGCCTACGCTGATGCCGGGGCGCAAGCCCCGGTTTCCGCGCAGGGTCAGCTGTTCATGCAGCTGCAACAAATGCAGGAAGACATCGCGCGTCTGCGCGGACAGGTCGAAGTCCAGCAAAACGATATCCAGCAGCTTAAACAGCAGGGCCTGGAGCGTTATCAGGATCTCGATCGTCGTATTGGAACCGGCACTGCACCTGCAGCCGCCGCACCTTCCGAGAATTCTCAAGCCGGTGGCGATATCAACGCCGCCGGTTCCCCGGTGCCTCCGCAAGCCGCCCAGGCGCCTGCGGCCAGCGCCGAGCCGGGTGACCCGGCAAAGGAAAAGTTGTACTACGATGCCGCCTTCGACCTCATCAAGGCCAAGGACTTCGACAAGGCCAGCCTGGCGTTCGCCGCCTTTCTGCGCAAATACCCCAACAGCCAGTACGCGGGCAACGCCCAATACTGGTTGGGTGAAGTGAACCTGGCCAAGGGCGACCTGCAAGGCGCCGGCCAGGCCTTCGCCAAGGTCAGCCAGTTGTACCCCAAGCACGCCAAAGTGCCTGATTCGCTGTACAAGCTGGCCGACGTGGAGCGCCGCCTGGGCCATACCGACCGCGTCAAGGGCATCCTTCAGCAAGTGGTCAGCCAGTACCCTGGCACTTCCGCTGCGCAATTGGCCCAGCGTGACCTGCAGAAAATGTAAGCTGGCACTGCCAACTTGAAGAAACCCGCGCTTGCCGCGGGTTTTTTCGTTAGAATTGATGCCCTTTTATTCGAACACGCTTCCCTGGACTACGCGTTTGCGGGTTCATCGAAGTGCCCAACGGAGGCGGTCAGCCTGTTTAGCTGTCATGCCCGTGGACCCTATGCAAGACACATTACGCATCACCGAAGTCTTCTACTCGCTGCAGGGGGAGACTCGTACGGCGGGCCTGCCCACGGTTTTCGTGCGCCTGACCGGCTGCCCGCTGCGCTGCCAATACTGCGACAGCGCCTACGCCTTCACGGGCGGCACCATTCGCACCCTCGATTCGCTGATGGCACAGGTGGCCGAATTCAAGCCGCGCTACGTGTGCGTTACCGGCGGCGAACCCCTGGCCCAGCCCAACGCCATTCCGTTGATCGCGCAGCTGTGCGACGCCGGCTATGAAGTGTCGGTGGAAACCAGCGGCGCCCTGGATATTTCCAAGGTCGACACCCGCGCCAGCCGCGTGCTGGACCTCAAGACCCCGGCGTCCGAGGAATCGCACCGCAACCGCTACGAGAACATCGAGCTGCTGACCCCCAATGACCAGGTCAAGTTCGTGATCTGCTCGCGTGACGACTACGATTGGGCGGTCTCCAAGCTGATTCAGTACGGCCTCGACCGTCGTGTCAGCGATGTGCTGTTCTCGCCGAGCAAGGGCCAACTGAACGCTACCGACCTCGCCGACTGGATCGTCGCCGACAACCTGCCGGTACGCTTCCAGGTGCAACTGCATAAACTGCTGTGGAACGACGAACCCGGCCGCTAAATCCCCGTCGATTTTCTTCAAGGACATCAGACATGACTGACAAAAAAGCGGTAATCCTGCTCTCCGGCGGCCTGGACTCGGCCACCGTCGTCGCCATGGCCAAGGCCGACGGCTATAGCGTCTACACCATGAGCTTCGACTACGGCCAGCGCCACCGCGCAGAACTGGACGCTGCCGCCCGCGTTGCCCGCGACCTGGGCGCGGTAGAGCACAAAGTGATCGGCCTGAACCTCAACGGCATCGGTGGCTCGGCCCTGACCGACAGCAGCATCGACGTGCCCGAGGCCCCCACCGAAGGTATCCCGGTGACCTACGTGCCAGCACGCAACACCGTGTTCCTGTCCCTGGCCCTGGGCTGGGCGGAAGTGCTGGGCGCCCGTGACATCTTCATCGGCGTCAACGCCGTGGACTATTCCGGCTACCCCGATTGCCGCCCCGAGTTCGTCGAAGCGTTCGAACGCATGGCCAACCTGGCCACCAAGGCTGGCGTGGAAGGGCAGGGCTTCACCATCCAGGCGCCGCTGCAGAACCTCAGCAAGGCCGATATCGTCAAGGCAGGCATCGCCCGCGGCGTGGATTACAGCCTTACCGTTTCCTGCTACCAGGCGGACGATCAGGGCCGTGCCTGTGGCAAATGTGACAGCTGCCGCCTGCGCGCCGAAGGCTTCGCGGCGGCCGGTGTAAACGACCCAACGAGATATTTTTGATTTTTTTCAAATAAGGTGTTGAATTCTCGTTAGAAATCAGTATTATACGCACCACAACGCGGCGACACAGACACACAGTCGCAGCGATGCTAACACAGCGGGTCGTTAGCTCAGTTGGTAGAGCAGTTGGCTTTTAACCAATTGGTCGTAGGTTCGAGTCCCACACGACCCACCATATGCAAGAAGAAAAGAGCCGGAACGTGCACAGCACGATCCGGCTTTTTTCGTCCGCGTTTTCTATTCATCGCTGGCTGTCTGCGGCGCGCAAAAAAATCTTTGGAAATCATCTCATTGGCTGTAGCCTTCGTCGGCCCGGTGGTTTGTACCACCAGGGAAACAACGCCCAGGCTCGCGTAAGCACGGGTGGTATACTCGACTTTCGCGCACAAGCGCCTGCAGGTCTTGCCAACATGACGCAGATTTCCGAACGCCTTCTGGTCCAGGCCCACCTCGATGCCAAGCAGCCCAAGCCGCTGACGCCCGAGCAGGAAGCCGACTACCGTGCCGCCATCGCCGCCGAGCTCAAGGCTCAGGACGCCGTGTTGGTCGCGCATTTCTATTGTGACCCGGTAATTCAGGCCCTGGCCGAAGAAACCGGTGGTTGCGTGTCCGACTCCCTGGAAATGGCCCGCTTTGGCAAGAACCACCCGGCCAAGACCGTGGTGGTGGCCGGCGTGCGCTTCATGGGCGAGACGGCAAAAATTCTCACCCCGGAAAAGCGCGTGCTGATGCCGACGCTGGACGCCACCTGTTCGTTGGACCTGGGTTGCCCGGTGGAAGACTTCTCGGCCTTCTGCGACCAGCACCCCGAACGCACCGTGGTGGTGTACGCCAACACCTCGGCGGCGGTGAAAGCGCGTGCCGACTGGGTGGTGACCTCCAGCTGCGCGCTGGAAATCGTCGAAAGCCTGATGGACAACGGCGAGACCATCATCTGGGGCCCGGACAAGCACCTGGGCCGCTACATCCAGAAAAAGACTGGCGCCGACATGCTGCTATGGGACGGTTCGTGCATCGTTCACGAGGAGTTCAAGTGGCGCCAACTGGAAGACATGAAGGCGCTGTACCCGGACGCGGCCATCCTGGTGCACCCTGAATCGCCGGAGTCGGTGATCGAGCTGGCCGATGCCGTGGGCTCTACCAGCCAGCTGATCGCAGCCGCCCAGAGCATGCCGAACAAGACCTTCATCGTCGCCACCGACCGCGGCATCTTCTACAAGATGCAGCAGCTGTGCCCCGACAAGATCTTTGTGGAAGCGCCTACCGCCGGCAACGGCGCCGCCTGCCGCAGCTGCGCGCATTGCCCGTGGATGGCGATGAATACCCTGGAGCGCACGCTGAACGCGCTGCGTGAAGGGCGCAACGAAATCTTCGTCGACCCGGCGCTGATTCCCCAGGCCATCCGCCCGCTCAAGCGCATGCTCGACTTCACCCAGGCTGCACGGATGAAGCTGTCCGGCAACGCCTAGGGGCTGCCTAGGCCTGGCTGGCCACGCCCGCCGCCGTTGGCGCCGGGCTGGTCAGCCGCTTGTTCAATTCCAGCCACTGCCCCAGGGCCAGCATCAGGCCCACGCCTGCCAGCGACGTGGCTATCTGCATGGGCATGCGGTCATCGGCCAGGGCGTTGGCCATGTCCGCCAGCGGCGCCAGCACCACGCTCAGGCAGAAAATCTCCAGTGAATAGCGGCCCATGGTCGCCACCTTCTGCACCAGCCAGTGTTGCACCCAGGCGCCGGACGGCACCAACTTGCCCACGCAATACGCCAGCGCCAGGAAGTGCAGCAGGCGCACCGGCGCCAGGTTGGTCTTGCTGATGGGGTACAGGCGCTCGGCGATCCAGGTGGGCATGAAGGCGTCGTGCAGCGCCGGCCATTTCCAGCTCAGGGCAACCACCGCGCTGACGCCCAGAGCAATTGCGCAGGTCATGAACAGCGGCTGCTGGCGCAACGGGCGCGTATCGGCCACCTGCGGCGCCTGGCTATGCAGCGCCGCCGCGCCGCCCAGCACGAACAGTGCCTGCCAGGCATAGGGGTTGAAATACCACAGGCCGTTGCCGTGGGCAGGAATGTTCCAGCCAAACCACTGCGTCAGGCCATACACCGCCAGCGACACGCCCACCGCATGCCCGGTGTGCCTGATCAGCACCGGCAGCACCAGCGGCAGCCCCGCCAACAGCACGATGTACAACGGCAGCGGGTCCATCAGGTTGGGCTTGAAGCGTAGCAGCAGCTCATCCACCAGCGCCTGCTGGGGGTTTAAGATGAAGTAGTTGAGGTTCATTTCCTGAATCATGTCGCGGGTCTCGACATGGCTGTTGGCGACGAAAATGATGCCCATCAACAGCACCAGCAGGAAGATGTGCACCACGTACAGCACCCAGGCGCGGCGCAGGATGCGCACCGTGGCGATCAGGTAGCCGCTGCGCAGGGCAATCTTGCCGTAGGCCAGCACGGCCGCGTAGCCGGCCAGGAACACGAAGATCTCCGCCGCGTCGCTGAAGCCGAAATTGCGCGCGGTGAAGTTGGCGAGCGGGTTTTGCGGTATGTGATCCCAGAAGATGAAGATCAACGCCAGCCCTCGATAGAAGTCGATACGGTGGTCGCGGCGAGTGATCATGATGAATGGCCTTGAACGAAAGGTGATGGAATAAGGATAGGCGTTCGGCGGGCAGGTTCCGCGTGAAGCATGACGACCGATCAGCGGCGGGGAGGGTCGCGGTTTTTGCCGGTGATTGCAAAACCGGGTTATTACCGAATGTCACAAAGCGCTGGGCAGGCCTTCGTTTGCATCACCCATTCACTAACCTGATGGTGCATGAGCCCTGCGCCTTCCTTCACTAGACTGGCCACTACCATTCAAGGAACACAGGGCATTGGCTATGCACAATCGCATGATGATCACCGGCGCCGGGTCGGGCCTGGGCCGCGAAATCGCGCTTCGCTGGGCACGCGAGGGCTGGCACCTGGCGTTGGCGGACGTCAACGAGGCGGGCCTGGCGCAGACGCTGAAGCTGGTGCGTGAAGCAGGCGGCGACGGCTTCGTGCAACGTTGCGACGTGCGCGACTACAGCCAGCTCACGGCCCTGGCGCAGGCGTGCGAGGAGAAGCTGGGCGGCATCGACGTCATCGTCAATAACGCCGGCGTTGCCTCCGGTGGCTTCTTCAGCGAGTTGCAGCTGGAGGACTGGGACTGGCAGATAGCGATCAATCTGATGGGCGTGGTCAAGGGCTGCAAGGCTTTCCTGCCGTTGCTGGAAAAGAGCAAGGGCACAATCATCAACATCGCTTCAATGGCGGCGCTGATGCAGGGCCCGGCCATGAGCAACTACAACGTCGCCAAGGCGGGCGTGGTGGCGCTGTCGGAGAGCTTGCTGGTGGAACTGCGCCAGCAGGAAGTGGGCGTGCACGTGGTGTGCCCGTCGTTCTTCCAGACCAACCTGCTGGACTCTTTCCGCGGGCCCACCCCGGCCATGAAGGTGCAGGTGGGCAAGCTGCTGGAAAGCTCGCCGATCACGGCGGCCGATATTGCCGATTACGTTTACCGGCGGGTGGCAGAGGGCGAATTCATGATCTTGCCGCATGAGCAGGGGCGGCAGGCGTGGGCGTTGAAGCAGCAGAATCCGCAGGCGCTGTATGACGAGATGGCGAGCATGGCAGAGAAAATGCGCGCCAAGGCACGGCAGGGCTCGTAACCACGGCGCGATCCTGAGTATCCTTGAAAAGCCCGGGCCAGACGCCCGGGTTTTTTTCTACCCGGGAGGCGCTGTGCTCAACTATCTGTGGTTCATCTTGGCGGCTGTCTTCGAAATCGCCGGCTGCTACGCCTTCTACATGTGGCTGCGGCTGGGCAAGAGCGCCTGGTGGACCGTGCCGGCGCTGCTCAGCCTGGCCTGCTTCGCGCTGTTGCTCACCCGCGTCGAAGCCGCCTACGCCGGGCGCGCCTATGCCGCCTACGGGGGCCTGTACATCGTGACTTCACTGGCGTGGCTGGCGCTGGTGGAACGCGTGCGCCCGGCGGGCAGTGACTGGCTGGGCGCGGTGCTGTGCGTGATCGGCGCCAGCATCATCCTGTGGGGGCCGAAACTGCACAGTTCATAAGGGTGGAAAAGCGTTCGAAACCGTACGAATTGGTGTGGTCCTACGTCATTTCCTCAGACTTTTCTGTAGGCAAATTCGACACGGCTTGTAGGGCAATCCTGTTTTGATCCGTAAGCATTGATAGCGGTCAATACCCGGCGCAGTCTCAGGGCTCATTCAATGAGCGTGAGGGTTGGACGATGCTGGTATTGACGCGATCGGTGGGCGAGGCCATTGCCATTGGCGATGACATCTGGGTAAAAATTCTGGAGGTTCGGGGCAACCAGGTGCGCTTCGGCATCCAGGCGCCGAAGCATGTCGAGATCCACCGGGCCGAGGTGTACCGCCGCATCATGGCGCAGACGGCACGCGAAGCGGCGGCGGTGATGCACGGCAGCTGAGGCCGCCAGGTTCAGTCGAACAGCTCTTTGGGGATGTCGTGCTTGAGCATCAGCGTGCATTGCTGGCTCTCGGGGTCGAACACGATGAAGGCCTGGGCTTTCGCCAGGGCGTGGCGGACCCGCTCCACACGGGTCTGCAACGGCGTCTCGTCGCCGTTGTCGGTGCCGTCGCGGGTGACGAAATCCTCGATCAGCAGGGTCAGGGTCTCGGGCGACAGTTGGTCGTGGGGAATCAGCATGGCAGCTCTCGCAAAATGTCATGCATGTTACCACGCGGGTCAGATCGCATTCGGCTCGAAACTGTCGGCGCGGGCCATGGCCCACATGCGCTGGTAGAACTCGCCACTGACTTCGCCGCTCAGCAGTTCACCGGGCTTGAGGAACACATGCAGCTGGGAAAAAAGCTTAACCTCGGTGGCCGACATGCGCCGCACCAGGTGCTTGGCTTCCAGCTGCGAGGGGTGCACCAGGCCCGCCGCGGCGAGCATTTCCGCCAGCGCCTTGAGCGTGTTGTGGTGGAAGTTGAGCACCCGGTTGGCCTTGTCCGGCACCACCAGGGCGCGCTGGCGCAGCAGGTCCTGGGTGGCGACGCCGGTGGGGCATTTGTTGGTGTGGCAGCTTTGCGATTGAATGCAGCCGATGGCGAACATGAAGCCACGCGCCGAGTTGGCCCAGTCGGCGCCGATGGCCAGCACGCTGGCGATGTCGAACGCGCTGACGATCTTGCCGCTGGCGCCCAGCTTGATCTTGTCGCGCAGGTTCATGCCCACCAGGGTGTTGTGCACGAACAGCAGGCCTTCGCGCATGGGCGTGCCCATGTGGTCGGTGAACTCCACGGGGGCGGCGCCGGTGCCACCTTCCTTGCCGTCCACCACGATGAAGTCCGGCAGGATGCCCGTCTCCAGCATGGCCTTGGCGATGCCCATGAACTCCCAGGGGTGGCCCATGCAGAACTTGAACCCCACCGGTTTGCCGCCGGACAGTTCGCGCAGCTGGGCAATGAAATGCATCATCTCGATGGGCGTGGAAAACGCCGAATGGCGTGACGGCGACACGCAGTCTTCGCCCATCATCACCCCGCGGGTGTCGGCGATCTCGCGGGTGACCTTGTGCTTGGGCAGGATGCCGCCGTGGCCGGGCTTGGCGCCCTGGCTCATCTTGATTTCGATCATGCGCACCTGCGGCTCGCGGGCCTGCACGGCGAATTTTTCCGGGTCAAACAGGCCGCTGCTGGTGCGGCAGCCGAAATAGCCGCTGCCCAGCTCCCAGGTCAAGTCACCGCCGTGCTCGCGGTGGTAAGGGCTGATGCTGCCCTCGCCGGTGTCATGGGCGAAGTTGCCCAGCTTGGCGCCCTGGTTCAGCGCGCGAATGGCGTTGGCGCTGAGGGCCCCGAAGCTCATGGCGGAGATGTTGAAGATCGACGCCGAATAGGGCTGGGTGCACTGCGGGCCGCCGATGATCACCCGGAAACTGGCCGGGTCGCTGAGCGGCGCCGGGCGCATGGAGTGGCCGATGAACTCGAAGCCGGGGTGGTACACGTCGATCAGCGTGCCGAACGGCTTGTCGGCGGTCTCATTCTTGGCCCGGGCGTACACCAGCGAACGTTGGGCGCGGGAGAAGGGCAGGGCGTCGCTGTCGGACTCCAGCAGGTACTGGCGGATTTCCGGGCGTATGCCCTCCACCAAGTAGCGAATGTTGCCCAGGATGGGGTAGTTGCGGCGCACCGCGTGGGGTGTCTGCAGCAGGTCGAAAATGCCGATCAGGCTGAGGATGCCGCTGGCGAACGCGAACGGCCACAGCCAGTCGTGGTTCATGAACGGCATGCAGGCGAGGGTGAACAGGACACAGGCGGCAAAGAAGGCGTAGCGGCTCAGCAGCGACAGGCTCATGCAATATCCCCGGGTGACCAGTACATGTCAGGCTCAGGTGTTCTGGGCCTGCAGGAATATGGAAAATAGCTCGGATTGCGACTTGATGCCCAGCTTGCTGTACATGTGTTTCTTGTGCACCTTCACGGTTTCCACCGAAATATCCAGCTTGCGCGCGATCTCCTTGCTGGAGCAGCCGCTGAGCATCAGGCGGCCCACGTCCAGTTCACGCGCGGTCAGCTGCGCGCCCTTGAGCTGCTGCACCGAGGCCTCCAGCTGCGCCCGCCAGTCCGGCGCGGCAATCACTGCGGGCGGGCTGTTGTCCTCGAACGCCAGGCGTTGGCGCAGCAGGGCCAGCACCCACGGCTGAATCAGCGCCAGCAGGGCGATCTGCTCGTTGCCGAAGCGCCGGGTGCTGCCCAGCGACAGGCACAAGGTGCGGTCGGCGTCGATGCGGCAGTTGAACTGGATCTCGTCGGCCACCACGTTCAGGCGGAAGTAGCGCTGGTAGTATTCGGTCAGCTCGAAATGCTCGGGCGCCACCTCGGCCAGGCGGTACAGGCCGTCAGGGGTGGGCTCGCGGCTGGCGATGTAGAACGGGTCCAGCAGGTACAGGCCCTTGAGGTAGTCCTGGAACAGCTGGTCGGGGCTGCCGTCCTCGCCGGGGCACTCGGCGAACACCACGGGCCGCTGGTTGCTGCTGAAAAGCAGCGCCACCCAGCTGTCGAAGCTGACGTACTGGTCCAGCAGGCGCACCAGGCGGGTCCAGAAATTGGCCTTGTCCAGGCCCTCGATCAATTGCCCGACGGCCCGGTGCCAGGCCACGTCGTCCAGCGAAAGACTCATGCAACTACCCCTATCGGGTTACCCCGGCTGCGTAATTCCCCTGGTGGGGGTGTGCTGCGCATACTGGCTCAATCCCGTAGCAGCTGCCGCCAGGCGGCGTCCGGCGCCGCCACGGCGTTGGCAGTGACGCGGCCTGCGGCCGCTGCTACAGGGAATTCACTATCCAACAAGGAGAACCCATGAAGGTCGAACTTGCCCAGCTGGCGGGCCAGGACAATGCCACCGCGTACAACCTTGAACGCGCCTTGGCGGCGATTGCCGCGTGCGCCGAGGATACTCGCCTGGTGGTGTTCCCGGAAACCCACCTGATGGGCTTCCCCTCCGCCCACACCGTGGCTGCGGTCGCCGAGCCGCTGGACGGCCCCACCGTGCGCGCCATCGAGCAGGCCGCCCGCGAGCGCGATATTGCCGTGGTGATCGGCGTGGCCGAGAACGACCAGGGAAGGTTCTACAACACCACGCTGCTGATCACCCCCGAGGGTATTGCCCTCAAGTACCGCAAGACCCACCTGTGGGCCTCGGACCGTGGCGTGTTCAGCGCCGGTGACCGCTTCGCCACCACCCTGTGGCAGGGCGTGCGCGTAGGCCTGCTGATCTGCTACGACATCGAGTTCCCGGAAAGCGCCCGCGCGCTGGGGCAGTTGGGCGCCGAGCTGATCATCGTCACCAACGGCAACATGGACCCCTACGGCCCCACGCACCGCACTGCGATCATGGCCCGCGCCCAGGAAAACCAGGCGTTCGCGCTGATGGTCAACCGCGTTGGTGATGGTGATGGCGGCCTGCTGTTCGCCGGCGGCAGCGCGCTGGTCGACCCGTTCGGCACGCTGCTTGAGGAAGCCGGCCGCGACGAGGTGCAGTTCAGTGTCGAACTGGACCTGACTCGCCTGCAGGCCGCCCGCAAGGACTATCGCTACCTGGACGACCAGCGCCTGCGCCTGCCGGGCGAAGTCGTTGAGCACGCCAACGGCCTGCGCGAGCTGCTTATCCCGCGCTGATGCACTTTTGGCGCGCGGGCCCGCAGAGGCCCGCCGCCTGCTGTTTTTGCCGACCTCGGTTCTGCCATAAATCCAATAATTCGCGGAGTAGTCGTACATGGCTCGTTTGCAACGCACCCTTTCCCTGGGTTCGGTGGTGCTGTTCGGCATCGCCTACATGACCCCGATCATCGTCCTGGGCACCTTCGGTATCCTCGCCCAGTCCACCGCCGGCATGGTGCCGGCCGCTTACCTGGCGGCGCTGGTGGCGATGTTCTTCACCGCCATGAGCTACGGGCGCATGGCCGCCGCCTTCCCGGTGGCCGGCTCGGCCTACAGCTACGTGCGCAAGGCCATCAGCCCCAAGCTGGGCTTCCTGGCGGGCTGGGCAGTGCTGCTGGACTACCTGTTCCTGCCCATGGCCATCTGGCTGATCGGCGCCGCCTACCTGGGCTCGGCATTCCCCGCCGTGCCGCAATGGCTGTGGGTGCTGGCCTTCATCGGCGTCACCAGCCTGATCAACTGCGTGGGCCTGAAGCTGGCCAACACCGTCAACGCGCTGCTGATGCTGGTGCAGTTCCTGGTGCTGGTGGCCTTCGTCGCGCTGGCCGTGCACTACGTGGCCGGTGATGCCAGCAAGCCATTGTGGACCGTGGCACCGTTCTTCAACGGTGACATGCAGATGCCGCTGATCATGAGCGGCGCGGCCATCGCCTGCTACTCGTTCCTGGGCTTCGATGCGGTCAGCACGCTGACAGAGGAAACCCGTGACCCGCGCCGCACCATCCCGCGGGCGATCATGCTCATCACCCTGATCGGCGGGTTGATCTTCGTGGCGGTGTCGTACTTCGTGCAGCTGGCGCACCCCTCGTTCGTGTTCGACAACGTCGATTCTGCGGCCTATGAAATTGCCCGCAATATCGGTGGCGACCTGTTCGTGTCGGTGTTCATGATCGGCCTGATCGTCGGCCAGTTCGCCTCGGGGCTGTCGGCGCAGGCCAGCGGCTCGCGATTGCTGTTCGCCATGGGCCGCGACGGCGTGCTGCCCAAGGCGTTCTTCGGCAAGCTCAGCGAGCGTTTCGGCACGCCGGTCAACAGCATCCTGCTGTGCGGCGTGGTGGCGTTGCTGGCGCTGAAAATGGACGTGACCACCTCCACCTCGTTCATCAACTTCGGCGCCTTCCTGGCCTTCAGCCTGGTGAACCTGTCGGTCATCTTCCATTACTGGATCAATGGTGAAAAACGCGGCCCACGCGAAGTGCTGCTGTTCCTGCTGTGCCCGTTGATCGGCCTGCTGGCGGACCTGTGGCTGATGATCAGCCTCGACCATCTGGCGATCATTCTCGGCGTCAGCTGGCTGGCGCTGGGTTGCGTTTACCTGCTGGTGCTGACCGGCGGCCTGCGCCGCCAACCACCGGAGATGGATTTCCAGGAAGCGACATAACCGCCTCGTAGCAGCTGCCGCCAGGCTGCGTCCTATGGCGCGGTGTGTTCGGACGCGGCCTTTGGCCGCTGCTACAGGTGCCTGGCGCGATTGCCTCCCGCGCAGCCCGCCGAACCCACGTAGCAGCTGCCGCAGGCTGCGTCCGAGGCCGCCGCCTATGCCTGATAATTCGCGGTGCGGGTGACGCAGCCTGGCGGCAGCTGCTACGGGGTATGCAGCAACGCGGCGCGCAGCGCTGGGGTTTCGGGTTGCCAATACTGCGGCTTGCCGGCAATGATCGCCGCCACCGGCAAGCCGTCGCGCAGTACCAGGCGGTTGCCGCTGATGGCCGGCACCTTGGCGCCGGGCAGCAAGGTGCCGGCCAGGTTCAGCGGGTCGCTGGCGCTGATGGCCACCAGGCTGTCGTCCAGCGGCCGCTTGCGCACCTCGCGCAGCACCGGAATGGCCTCGGGCAGGGCGAACTGCTCACCGGCCAGGCCGCTGACAAAGCGCCCACCGCGTATCTCGCCACGGGCCTCCAGGCGATGATAAGTACGCAGCAATTCGCGCCAGCTGGGCAGCCAGTCGGCCTCGCGCTCCAGTAACCGCCAGAACACCACGCCATAACGCCGCAGCAGGGTCATGGCCACCTCGTCCAGCGGGTCACGCTTGTCGTTGCCCACCGGCCGCAGCAGCGCCCAGCGCCCGGCGTCGTCCATGCCACCGATGAACGCACCGCGCCCGCGCCGGGGGCTGCGGGCCTGGCGCTTGCTGGCGGGGGTGATCAGCGCACGCAGGCCGGCGAAGCTGTCGGCGCTTACCAGGCCCGCCGAGACCAATTCCTGCAGGGCGGTCTCCAGCTCGCTGCGCAGCAGGTGCGCGTCGCTGCCCAACTCGTCGAAGAACAGCGCGCCGTGCTGGCCCAGCACCTCGTGCACCTTGCGCGCACGCGGTGACAGTTCTTCAATGCCCACCGCCGGCGACAGGCCGCGCCACAGGTTGGCCCGCGCCCGCGGTAGCAGCACGATGGGCGTGCTGCGCAGGGTGGCGGTCAGCGCCTTGCCGCTGGCGGCCAGGCGCGTCCACAAGGTTTTGCCGGTGCGGCAGGCATCGTCCAGCCATTGGCCGCTGTAGTCCTTGAGGCGGCAGGGCAGCAGGTCGCTTTCCCAGGCTGCGGCTGGGGCGCTGTAGCCTTCCAGTTGTTCCAGCACCTGGCCCAGGGCAGCCTGGCTTTGCAAGCGGGTGCTGCTGCCCAGGTGCTGCCAGTCGAGCAGAAAGCGCATGAAATCCTGCAGGCTGACCGGTTCTATTTCGCGCCGCAGGCGTTTCACAGTGTAGCGATGGATGCGTGCCAGCAGGTGCCGTTCGCACCACTGGCTGTCGCGCACACCGGGGCGGAACTGGCCGCGCAACAGGTAGCCCTGGCCTTCCAACCGCGCCAGCGCCTGTTCCACCTGTGGCAGGGGCAGGTTCAGCGGCCCGGCGATTTCCCCCAGGCGCAGCGGCGCGAAGCCGCTCAGGCGCGCGCGCAGCAGCTCCTGGCAGGCAGCGTCGCGGTCCCAAGGCTCGTCGAAGCCAGGCAATGGGTGCAAGGCGGGCGTGCAGCGCGCGGCGGGGTACAGCGCCCGCAGCAGCGGCAGGCGCTCCACGGCCAGCCACAATAACTGGCCGTTGCCGGCGTTTATCAGCGTCGCGCGGCCGCCCGCCGCCAAGGCTTGCAGCCAGCCTTGCCACTGGGGCTGGCTGGCGGTTTCGTGGCTGTTGATGGCCGCCAGTTGCATCAGCGCCTCGTGCATCTCGTCCAGCGTATGAGGCGCCGGCCAGGCTTCGGCGGCCACCGCGGCAATCGCTTCGGCGTCCAGCGCGCCCAGGTCATCGGCCGCCTGAGGTTCCTGCCAGCGGCGGTTGAGCACCGCCTGGGTGCGGCGTTCTTCCAGCGGCGCGTCGTCGAGAAACGCATAGGGCCGCGCATTCAGAATTGCCGCGGCCAACGGCGAGGGTGCCGGCAGGTCGTGGCTGATCAGCCGTACCTGGCCCTGTTCCATGCGCCGCAGCAGGGCCAGCCAGCCTTCGCTGTCCATGGCCTCGTGCAGGCAGTCGTCGAGGGTCTGTTCCACCAGCGGGTGGTCGGGAATCTCGCGCTCGCCGACGATGTTTTCCAGGCAGGCAATCTGGTCGGGGAACACCGTGGCAATCAGGTCTTCGCTCTTCATGCGCTGCACCTGCGGCGCCACCTTGCGGCCGCCGGTGTAGCGCGGCAGCGCCAGGGCCACGCCGGTGGTCCAGCGCCAGCGCACGCCGAACAACGGCGCGTCGAGCACGGCCTGGATCAGCAGGTGCTCGGCGCTGTTGCTGTTGAGGTAGCGCCACACCTCGTCCAGGGCGAAGCTGTGGCTGGTGGACAGCGACAGCACGATGGCGTCTTCGCTGGCGGCGGCCTGCAGCTCGAAGTTGAAGGTGCGGCAGAAGCGCTTGCGCAGCGCCAGGCCCCAGGCGCGGTTGATGCGGCTGCCAAACGGTGTGTGGATGATCAGTTGGGTGCCGCCGGACTCGTCGAAAAAGCGCTCCATGATCAGCGTGTCGCGCGAGGGCAGGGCGCCCAGGGCGTTGCGCGTGCGGGCCAGGTAGTCCACCAGTTGCTCGGCACTGTCGGCGCCCAGTCCCAGCTCGGCCTGCAGTTGCTCGATCAGCCTCCGCAGCTGGCCGTCGAGTGCGCCCAGGCGTTCGTCGATATGCCCTTGCAGGCGCGCTACCGCCAGCGACAGCTCGTCGCTGCGCCCCGGCGCCTCGCCCAGCCAGAACGGGATGTTCGGCGGCTGGCCCTGGGCGTCTTCCACGCGCACCCGGCCGGTCTCGATGCGCAGGATGCGGTACGAGGTGTTGCCGAGCTGGAAGATGTCACCGGCAATGCTTTCCACCGCGAAGTCTTCATTGACGCTGCCCACGTTCAGGCCCTGGGGTTCGAGCACCACGCTGTAGTCGGCGTTGTCGGGGATGGTGCCGCCGCTGGTGACGGCGGTCAGCTGTGCGCCACGGCGGCCACGCAGGGTACCGCTCACCGCGTCGCGGTGCAGGTACGCGGCACGCACGCCCTGGCGCCCGCTGTAGCCCTCGGCAAGCATGCGCAGCAGCGCCTGGTAATGGGCCGGGTCCAGCTGCGCGTAGGGCATGGCCCGCTGCATCAGCGCCAGCAGTGCGTCTTCGTGCCATTCCTGGCAGCTGACCTCGGCGATGATCTGCTGGGCCAGCACGTCCAGGGGGGCCTTGGGCACGTGGAGGATATCCAGCTCGCCACGGCGCACGCAGTCGAGCAACGCCGCGCATTCGATCAGGTCGTCCAGGGACGTGGCGAACAGCCGGCCCTTGGGCGTGCCGCCCACCTGGTGGCCCGAACGCCCGACCCTTTGCAGGAACGCCGAGATCGAGCGCGGCGAGGCGATCTGGCACACCAGCTCGACGTCGCCAATGTCCAGCCCCAGTTCCAGCGAGGCGGTGGCCACCAGCACCCGCAGCTCGCCGCGCTTGAGCCGCTGTTCGGCGGCCAGCCGCTGTTCCTTGGCCAGGCTGCCGTGGTGGGCGGCCACTGCATCGCGGCCGAGGCGGTCGCTGAGGTGCCGCGCGAGGCGTTCGGCCAGGCGCCGGGTGTTGACGAAGATCAGCGTGGTGCGGTGCTGGCGGCTCAATTCGGCGAGGCGGTCGTAGACCAGCAGCCACACGTCATTGGCCATCACCGCGCCCAAGGGCACCGGCGGTACCTCGATGGCCAGGTCGCGGGGCCGCGCATGGCCGATGTCGACGATGGCGCACGGCCGTTCGTGCCCTACCAGGAACCGCGCCACGCGTTCGATGGGCTGCTGGGTAGCCGACAGGCCAATACGCCGCAGCGGCGCCGGGCACAGCGCCTGCAAACGCTCCAGGCTCAGCGCCAGGTGGCTGCCGCGCTTGCTGGCGGCCACCGCGTGGATCTCGTCGACGATCACCGTGCCGACGTTGCCGAGCATCTTGCGCCCCGAGGCCGAGCCCAATAGCACATACAGCGATTCAGGGGTGCTGACCAGAATGTGCGGCGCCTGCTTGCGCATGGCCGCGCGCTCTTTCTGCGGGGTGTCGCCAGTGCGCACCGCCGTGCGAATCGGCACCGGCGGCAGGCCCATGGCCTGCAGCTGTTCGCCGATGCCGGCCAAGGGGTGTTGCAGGTTGATCTGGATGTCGTTGGACAGCGCTTTCAGTGGCGACACATAGACCACCAGGGTCTGCTCGGGCAGGGCGTCGCCCAGCTGCACCAGGTCGTCGATCACCGCCAGGAACGCCGTCAGCGTTTTGCCCGAGCCGGTGGGCGCCGCCACCAGCAGTGATTCGCCGGCCTTGATCAATGGCCACGCGCGCGCCTGGGCCGGAGTCACGGCCGGGAAGGTGTGCTGGAACCAGGCGCGGGTGGCGGGGTGGAAACCGTCGAGCGCCGGGTCGTCGGAAGCGGGCAGGTTCATTCAGTATTGATGCGCTAGCCGGCTGCAAGTTGCAACTGTGGGAGCTGGCTTGCCAGCGAGCTTTGTGGGCCTCCAAAAGCTCGCTGGCAAGCCCGCTCCCACCATACAAATCCCAGCCCGCCCAAAATGCGCATGCCCAGAA
>NZ_JBWCAM010000006.1:28717-103378 GCF_056175065.1 Pseudomonas sp. JC1203 | reverse complement strand
GGGTGGAAACCGTCGTGCGCCGGTTCGTCGGACGCGGGCTGGTTCATTCAGTTTTGATGCGCTAGCCAGCTCCCACCTTACAATGCCCTGCCCTCGAAAATGGAGCATGCCATGAACCAAACCATCCACATCGCCGCCGCCCTGCTGATCGGCCCCGACGGCAAGACCCTGCTGGTGCGCAAACGCGACACCCTGGCGTTCATGCAGCCTGGCGGCAAGATCGAGCCCGGCGAGCAGCCGGTGCATGCCCTGGCGCGCGAGCTGGACGAGGAACTGGGCGTGCGCATCGACACCGCCCAGGCGCAATACCTGGGCGCCTTCAGTGCACCGGCGGCCAACGAGCCGGGCTACGAGGTGCGCTGCGAGCTGTTCCGCGTGGATGTGGCGGGGCCGGTGACCATCGCCGCCGAGATCGAGGAGGCCGTGTGGGTGGATGGCGGCAGCCATGCCCAGCTCGAACTGGCGCCGCTCACCCGTGATCACATTCTGCCCCTGTACGCCGCTAGCGCACCGCGCTGACCCCATCCAGCGTCGAGAACGAGGTGTCCTTGGCCGTCAGCAGGAAGTCGCGCATGTACGGCGCGTCCAGCATGTCGGCGCGCACCGCCGCGTACAGCGTGGCGAACAGGCCTTTCTCGCCCAGGCGCTTGCCCTTCACGTAGCCGCGCGAGCTGTACTCATGCAGTGCCCAGTGCGGCATGCCGCACACGCCGCGGCCGCTGGCCACCAGTTGCATCATCATCACCGTGAGTTCCGAGGTGCGCACCTGGGCAGGCTCGACGTCGGCGGGCTCCAGGAAGCGGGTGAAGATGTCCAGGCGGTCGCGCTCCACCGGGTAGGTGATCAGGGTTTCGCTGACCAGGTCGTCGGGCACGATGTACGGCTTGCTCGCCAGTGCGTGCTGGTTGGCCACCGCCAGCATGGCTTCGTAGGTGAACAGCGGCACGTAGGTGATGCCCGGCAGTTCCAGCGGGTCGCTGGTCACCACCAGGTCCAGGTCGCCACGGGCCAGGGCCGGCAGCGGCGCGAAGGCGAAGCCCGAGGCCAGGTCCAGCTCCACTTCCGGCCAGGCGTCGCGGAACTGGTCGATGGTGGGCATCAGCCACTGGAAGCAGCTGTGGCATTCGATGGCCATGTGCAGGCGCCCGGCGGTGCCGCCAGCCAGCCGCGCAATGTCACGCTCGGCGCCGCGCAGCAGCGGCAGGGTGGCGTCGGCCAGTTGCAGCAGGCGCAGGCCGGCGCTGGTGAAGCGGATGGGTTTGGTCTTGCGCATGAACAGCGGCAACCCCAGGCGTTCTTCCAGCTCCTTGAACTGGTGCGACAGCGCCGATTGCGTCAGGTGCAGGCGCTCGGCCGCTTCCACCAGGCTGTCGGCTTCGCGCAGCGCGTGCAGGGTTTTCAGGTGTCGGATTTCCAGCATGAGCGCCTCTATGAAAATTTCTTGTGATCAACACGAATAGATTGAGTTTGTCTCATGTTGTGCCGGATGTCGATAATGGGCCCATCGAATACGGAGTACCGCACCATGGCCCACGCCACCCCACATGACCTGTCGTTCTACACCCAACGCCTGCTGGACGAGGTCGAACAGGCCCGGGCGCGCGGCGAGATGCCACGGCCGGTGCTGATGGGGCCGCTGAGCTACCTGTGGCTGGACCAGGCCAATGGCAGCGACGTGCGTGCGCTGAGCCGCCTGGAAGTGGTGCTGCCGGTGTATGGCGAGATCCTGGTGCGCCTGGCCCGCCTGGGCGTGGAATGGGTGCAGATCGACGAGCCGATCCTGACCCAGGAGCTGCCCCAGGCATGGAAAAGCGCCTTCGAGCGTGCCTACCACATTCTGCAGTACTCGCCGTTGAAGAAGCTGCTGGCCACCTACGGCGGCGCGCTGCAGGACAACCTCGGCCTGGCCGCGCACCTGCCGCTGGATGGCCTGCACGTGGACCTGGCCAGCGCCCCCGAACAGTTGACTGCGGTGCTGGACCGCGTACCCAGCTACAAGGTGCTGTCCCTGGCGGTGGCCATCGATGGCGCCGACCTGTGGTGCTGCGAGCTGGAAGCGGTGCAGGCGCAATTGCAGCCAGCGCGCCGCCGCTTCGGCGAGAACCTGTGGCTGTCCGGCGCCCGCTGGCTGGCGGACCTGGGCGGCCTGCTGCCCGATCTGCGCCCGGCTGCGCATGCGTGCCACATCACCAGCTGAGTGACCATTCAGCGCCCTTCATCAAACTGTCACTGAACTGTGGCAGCGCGCCCGCATGAAGTTCATCACACTCGCGCTCTACTGGGGATCTGCGTTTGTGGTGTTTTTCATGCGGGCAATTTTGTTTCTGGCTGCGCTGTTGTGCAGCCTTTCTTCTTTCGCGGCGTCTAGCTGTGATGTAAACGTCCCGGTGCGTCACGCACTGCTCAAGGACGTCAACCTGGCCTACCAGAGCATCGGTCGCGACGCCGACCCGGCGCTGCTGTTGGTGATGGGCCTGGGCGGGCAACTGATTCACTGGCCCGACGAGGTGGTGGTGGCGCTGTGCGAGCAGGGCTTCCGGGTGATTCGCTATGACAACCGCGACGTCGGGCTGTCCAGCTGGGCCCAGGCGCCCGACAGCGTCAACCTGACCTTCGAGGTGCTGCGCTACAAGCTCGGCCTGCCGGTGTCGGCGCCCTACAGCCTGACCGACATGGCCGGCGACGGCCTGGGCCTGATGGACGCGCTGCACGTGGGGCGCTTCCACCTGCTGGGGGCGAGCATGGGCGGCATGATCGCCCAGCACATGGCGGCCATGGCACCGCAGCGGGTTGAAAGCCTGACGCTGATCATGAGCAGTTCCGGCGACCCCGGCCTGCCCATGCCCAGCCCGGCGTTGCTGCAGCTGCTGGCCCGGCGTGGAGCGCCGAACCGCGAGGTGGCCATTGAACAGCAGGCCGACCTGCTGGCCGCGCTGGGTAGCCCCGACGTGGTAGACGACCGCCAGGTGCTGCTGCACCAGGCGGCGGTGTCCTACGACCGCGCGTTCAACCCCGAGGGCGTGAAGCGGCAGATTCTGGCGATACTCGCCGAGCCCAGCCGGGTGACGCTGCTCGATAACCTGCGGGTGCCAACCCTGGTGGTGCATGGCACGGCGGACCCGTTGCTGCCGGTGATGCACGGCGTGCACCTGGCGGCGCACATTCGCGGCAGCGAGCTGAAGCTGATCCCGGGGTTGGCGCACCGGTTCCAGGAGGCCTTCAAGGCGCCGTTGCTGGCGGCGGTATTGCCGTACCTGGACGCACAGAAACTGCACGACGCGCCGGTGGCCGGGTTGTAGAAACCCGTGTGGGAGCTGGCTTGCCAGCGAGCTGTCCAGGCCGTCAAAAGCTCGCTGGCAAGCCAGCTCCCACACGCTTTTATCAAGCCCTACCGAGCAAACTTGCTGACCTGGATCGCCAGCTTCTTCAGCCGGTACCACAGGCTGCGCTCGGTGATGCCCATCAACTGCGCCGCCGCGGCCTGCACGCCGTTGGTCTGCTGCAGGGCGGCGAGGATCCAGGCCTTTTCCACCTCGGCCAGCTTGCCATCCAGGTCGTTGGGTACGCCGCAGGGCACGGCGTCATCCGTGTGCCCGGCCGCGGCCTCGAACAGGTAGGCGGGCAGGTCCTGTTGTTCGATCAGCGTGCCCTGGGCAACGATGGTCGCGCGCTCCACGCAGTTCTGCAGTTCGCGGATGTTGCCCGGCCACGGGTAGTTGAGCATCGACTGCATGGCCTGCGGGCTGAAACCGGTGATGCGCTTGCCGCCCTCGGCGCCCAGCAGGCCGGCGAAGTGGTGGGCCAGGCCGGGGATGTCCTCGGTGCGTTCGCGCAGGGCGGGCAGGGGAATGGGGAAGACGTTGAGGCGGTAGTACAGGTCTTCGCGAAACTCCTTGCGCGCCACGGCTTCCACCAGGTTCTTGTGGGTGGCGGCGATGACGCGCACGTCCACCTTGCGCTCGCGGCTGTCGCCCACCGGCTCGATCAGGCGTTCCTGCAGCGCCCGCAGGATCTTGGCCTGCAGCGCCAGCGGCATGTCGCCCACCTCGTCGAGGAACAGCGTGCCCTTGTCGGCCTGCTGGAAGCGGCCAATACGGTCGCTGACCGCGCCGGTGAAGGCACCCTTGCGGTGGCCGAACATCTCGCTTTCCAGCAGCCCCTCGGGAATGGCCGCGCAGTTCACTGCCACGAACGGCTGGTCGGCGCGGTTGCCGTGCTGGTGGATGGCGCGCGCGACCATTTCCTTGCCGGTGCCGCTTTCGCCGGTCAGCAGGATGGTGGCGCTGCTCTCGCGCACCGAATCGATGGCCTGCAACACGCGGCGGAACGCCGGGCTCTCGCCCACCAGGTTGTCGAACTGATGGTGGTTGTCGAGCTCGGCGCGCATGCGCGCGTTGTCGCGCAGAATGTCGCGGAACTGCAGGGCCTTGTGCACGGTGATGTCCAGCTCGTCGATGTCGAACGGCTTGGCAATGTAGTCGAAGGCGCCGTCGCGCATGGACTTCACGGCGTTTTTCACCGTGGAATAGGCCGTCATGACAATGACCGGCACCTGCGGGTAACGCTGCTTGATCTCGGCCAGCAACTGCGGGCCGTCCATGCCGGGCATGCGCCAGTCGCTGATGACCAGGTCAATGCTTTCCTGCTCCATTACCTCCAGCGCCAGCAGGCCGTTGCCCGCAGTGAACACCTGCACCTGGTCCTGGCTGAGTGCCGACACCAGCAGGTCGCAGAGTTTCGGTTCGTCATCGACTACCAAAACGTTATGGCTCAAGCGGGTTCTCCTTCGCGGGCCGGAATATACAGGTTGAACGTGGCGCCTTGGCCGGGGGTGCTGACGCACTCGACGCGGCCGTCATGGTTTTCCATGATCGAGAACACTTTTGCAAGGCCAAGGCCGGTGCCCGAGGCCTTGGTGGTGACGAACGGGTTGAAGATGCGCTCCAGCAGGTCGCTGGAGATGCCCTGGCCGTCGTCCTCCACGCTCAGGCGGGTGTTGGCGCTTTCGCTGCTGATGCCCAGGGTCAGGTGGCCGCCCTGGGGCATGGCGTCGATGGCATTGAGCACCAGGTTCAGGCAGGCCTGCTTGAGCTGGCGGCTGTCGGCGTACAACGTGGCGCCGGGCGCGCGGTCTTCGATCAGCGCGTGGATGTTGTGGGTGGCAAGTTCGGGCGCGCAGAAGCCCAGTATGTCTTCCAGCAGGCCGCGCGCCGACATCACCGTGCGAATGGGCGGGCTGGGCTTGGCGAAGTCGAGGAACTCGGTGATCAGCTCGTTGATGCGGGTGACCTCCGATATCACGTATTCCAGGTGGCGCATGTCTGCTTCGGGCAGCACGGCGCGGCGGTGCAGCAGCTGCGTGGCGGTCTTGATGATGCCCAGCGGGTTGCGGATCTCGTGCGCCAGGCCCATGGCCACCTCGCCCATGGTGTGCAGGCGGTCACGGCGGCGCATCTGCGCTTCCAGGTGCTGCAGGGCCTGCAAGCCTTCGGTCATGTGGTTGAAGGTCATGCTCAACTCGGCCAGTTCGTCGTTGCCCAGTACCTCCACCTGCTGGCTGTAGTCGCCGGCGGTCACCGCGCGCACGCCTTCGGAGAGGGCGCGCACGGGCCGGGTGAACCGCCGCGTCACCAGAATGCCGACACCCAGGGACAGCGCCGAGCTGAGCAGGAAAATCAGCACGAACAGGTTGCTCTGGTTCACCAGCCCCAGCAGGCTGCTGTGGCGCAGCAGGCCGCTGAACACCACGCCTTGCAGGTTGCCCTTGTCGTTCAGCAATGGCCGGTACAGGCCACTGTACTGGCTCGTGAACTGCTCGGTGGGGTTCCTGGTGTCACGCAGTACCTGCTCGATACGCGGCGGCAGCAGGGGCGGGTGGTTTTCAAAGCGCTGGCTGGAAAACACCTCGGCGTAGCCTTGGTCGCTGGACAGGTACAGGCGCAGGTCGAGGGTGTGCACGTCGGCGACGCTGGTCAGGAAGCTGGCGTCGAGGAAGGTTGCCACCAGCAGTTGGTAGTCCTCGCCGTTCTGCTGGGTGGGGAAGGTGGACACCACCGTGCCGACGTTGGCGCTGCCGTTGTGGATGGTCTGCAGCACGGCGTCGGGCGCCAGGCTGATCTGCTGCACCACGTCGGCGGCGGCGGTGGAGAACACCACCTTGTGGTCGCGGTTGCGAATCAGCGCCACTACGTCGATGCCCATGGCGTCGGCGATGTCGCTGATCAGTTTGTCCTGGTGCTGCGCGCGTTTTTCGGTGGGCTCGTCGGCCCGGGCGTAGCGCAGGAACAGTTGGGCGACGCGGGCGTTGTCGCGCAGGATCTCGCTGATCTCGTCTTCGACGATCTTGGTCGATTCCTGCAGCCAGACGCGCACGTTGCTGTCGAAAATCTGCGCCAGGGTAGTGGCGGCCAATTCGGCGGCGATCATCGTCGGCACCACGCTGACCAGCCAGAACGCCAATATCAACTTGCGTTGCAGGTTCCAGCGCGACAGTCGAAAGGCGGACGGTTTCGGGGCAGGGGGTGTCATCGATACTCGCTTTTTCTGAAAGCTTCGCTGCCCGTGGGAGCGGGTTCTACCCGCGAAAAAAACACCGCGTGGTCTCTGTTGGAACGCAGCGCCTGTTTCGCGGGCAGAGCCCGCTCCCACGGAATATCGCGGAGATTAGCATGTAGCCCGACGTTGTTCGTCGGTGTATCAGGATGCCTGGGCAAGGCCCGGCGCGTGAAGCTGGATGAACTCTGCGCTCAGGCTGATCACTTTCGGGTATTGCAGGTCCACGGTGATCATGTGGTAACAGTCGTCCAGCAGCACCTTGGTCACCGGCCCGCCGATGTGCGCCTCGATGTAGTCGGCGTTCCAGCGGCTGGTGATGTCGTCTTCGCTGGAATGTATCACCAGCGCCGGCGTCTTGATGGTGGGCATGCCGCGTTTCACTTCGGCCACCAGGCGGTGCAACTCGCGGACGCTGATGCCCGACATGGTCAGCAGCCCCGCGTTGGCGCTCTCGCCGGCTTTCATCTGCTTCTCGACGATGGCACGCAACCGCGGGTTCTTGATCCCGTAGGGCGATTTCTCGTTGAAGCGGCAAATGTGTACGCCGAACGGGATGGCCATGAAAATGTTCGTCATGCGCGCCACCCAGGGCATGTTCCAGCCGTCATAGCGCAAGGTGGTCGAATACAGCAGCAACCCTGCCACCTCACCTGGCCGCTGGGCGGCCAGGTGCATCGACAGGACCGCGCCCATCGACAAGCCACCGACGAACACCTGCTCGTGCACCTTGCGGATGCCCTCGAAGGTGCTCAGCGCGCTGGCGTACCAGTCACGCCAGTTGGTGGCCTGCAGATCGGCGTTGTCCCCGCAGTGGCCAGCCAGGGTGGGCACGTATACCGTGTACCCCGCCTTGGCCAGCCCCTGGGCAACCTTGCGCAGCTCGGTGGGGGTGCCGGTCAGCCCGTGAATCAGCAGCACGGCCACCGGGCCGTTGCCGAGCACGAAGCTGGCGTCGCCAACACCCATATCGATCTGCGCGGCACTCACTTCTGGGTGACCCGGTGCAGCAGGCGGTCGAGCAGGGCGATGGCCAGGTCGATTTCCGGGTAGCTGATTTCCAGCGATGGCGCCAGGGTGATCACGTTCTTGTAGTAACCGCCCACGTCGAGGATCAGGCCCAGGCGGCGGCCGTCGATCTCGATGTCGCCCTTCATGCCTTCCTCGACCATTTCGTCGAGCTTGGCCTTGTCCGGGGTGAAGCCGTCTTCGCCACAGATTTCCATGCGCAGCGCCAGGCCCAGGCCGTCCACGTCGCCGACGATCTTGTAGCGCTTCTTCAGGTCTTCCAGGCCGGCCAGGAAGTATTTGCCCTTGGCCATGACCATGGCGCCGTAGTCGACTTCGCTGGTCATCTTGAACATTTCCAGGCCTACGGCGGTGCCCAGCGGGTTGGAGGCGAAGGTGGAGTGGGTGGAGCCTGGCGGGAAGATACCCGGGTTGATCAGCTCTTCACGGGCCCAGATGCCGCCCAGCGGGTTCAGGCCGTTGGTCAGTGCCTTGCCGAACACCAGCACGTCGGGTTTGACGTCGAAGTGCTCGATGGACCACAGCTTGCCGGTGCGGTAGAAGCCCATCTGGATTTCGTCCACCACCATCAGGATGCCGTGCTGGTCCAGGACCTGCTTCAGCTCGCTGTAGAAGTTCATTGGCGGGATCACGTAGCCACCGGTGCCCTGGATGGGCTCGACGTAGAAGGCGGCGTATTCGCACTGGCCGACTTTCGGGTCCCACACACCGTTGTATTCGGTTTCGAACAGGCGGGCGAACTGCTTCACGCAGTAGCTGCCGTACTCTTCCTTGGTCATGCCTTTGGGGCCGCGGAAGTGGTACGGGAACGGGATGAACTGCGCGCGCTCGCCGAAGTGGCCGTAGCGGCGACGGTAGCGGTAGCTGGAGGTGATGGACGAGGCGCCCAGGGTACGGCCGTGGTAGCCGCCTTCGAAGGCGAACATCAGGCTTTTGCCGTTGGAGGCGTTGCGCACCACTTTCAGCGAGTCTTCGATGGACTGCGAGCCGCCGACGTTGAAGTGCACGCGGCCGTCCATGCCGAATTTCTTCTTGGCATCGACCGCGATCATTTCCGACAGCTCGATCTTGCCTTTGTGCAGGTACTGGCTGGCGATTTGCGGCAGGGTGTCGATCTGCTGCTTCAGGGCGTTGTTCAGGCGCGGGTTGGCGTAGCCGAAGTTGACCGCCGAGTACCACATTTGCAGGTCGAGGTAGGCCTGGTCATTGGTGTCGTAGACGTAGGAACCTTCGCAGCGGCTGAAAATGCGCGGTGGCTCGATGTAGTGAACGGTGTCACCGAACGAGCAGTAGCGCGATTCCTTGTCCAGAAGGATCTGGTCTTCTTCGCTGGTGATGCGCGGGGTGTTAGACATGGTGGAAGAGTTCCTGCTGTTCTGAATTGAGGTGTGGAACGGTGTTGCCGGTGTATTGCGGCAGGGCGGCCAGCAGCGCTGGCAGCTCGGCGAAGGAATCGAAGCGGGCGTGGGCGATGCCATTGCGTTCGCAATGGTCGGCCAGGCTGCCCTTGGCGAACACGAAGTCGGCGGTGCCGGCCACGCACATGTCGGACTTGCCGTCGCCAATCACCAGGATGCGTTTGCTGGTGGGCGTCGACTTGCATTTGCAGTTGCCGGAAGCGGCACGGCAGGCGTCGCTGGCATGGGGGAACACGATGCGCCAGCTGTCGGCATCGACCTGGCGCAGCTGGTTGGCGATGATCGGCAGCAGCGGCGCGCCGTTGCGCGCCAGAATGCGGGCGATGGCCTGCTCCAGGCCGTCGCTGACCACCGCCAGGCTGGCGCCGCGCTCAAGTACCAGCTCGACAAAGGCGGTGAACGCCGGGTCGATGGTGACGCTGTCGAAATACTCCAGCAGTTGCGCCGGCTGGGCTTTCACCAGGGCCAGCTGTTGGCTCAGGCATTCACGGGAGCCGATCTCACCGGCCAGCCATTGCGCTTCGATGGCTTCCCAGCGCGGATCGGCGAAGCGATCCAGGATGTTGTCGATGACATCGCTCGGGGTGATGGTCCCGTCGAAGTCACACACGATATGCCAGTGCATCATCTGCAGTTACCTATGGGTCAGCAGCGCACTTTGCGCTTGCCCAGGGCTAGAGCAGGGAGCGTGCCAACCTGCTGGAGCCCTTGTTCTGCGGGCTCTGGAGGTGTTTCGTAAGCGCGAAGCTACAATTTTTGTAGGTTGCTACAAAGAACATGAGTGCTTGCGCCGCCAGCCTCGCGTGCGCGTTCATGCGCGGACGAACAACGTTACGGGAACCGCAATGTCACGAATCGATTTGCTGCTGGGGCTGCTGCTGGCCAGCCTGGCCGGTGGCGCCTGGGCCACGCCGCTCACCGGCGATGCCGGCGTAGGCGTTTCCTACCAGCCCAGTGAACCCACCGGCAGCCGTTACGAAACCAGGCCCATGCCGTACCTGGACCTGACCTGGGGCAACGTCGGCATCGACTCCGACGAAGGCCTGACCTGGGCCGCGCTGAAGACCGGTAACGGCTGGAGCGCAGGGCCGCTGGCCAACCTGGTGCAAGGTCGGGATGGCAACGACCGCCTGCGCGGCCTGCGGGATGTGCCGGACATGGTCGAGCTGGGCGGGTTCGTGCAGTACAGCCCGGTCGACTTCTGGCGCGTGTACGCCCAGGCCGGGCGGGCCGAAGGGGGTGGCCACGGCCAGGGCGGCACGCTCGGGCGGCTGGGCACCGAGCTGGATTACCCGCTGGGCGGCGGGGTGTTCGGCGCCACCGAACTGGTGGCGCATTTCGCCGACCAGCGCATGAACCAGACGTTCTTCGGTGTCGACGCCAACGAGGCACAGGCCAGTGGCATCGGCGCCTACAGGGCCAGCGGCGGGCTGCAGAACTGGACCCTGAGCCAGGGTGCGCAGTTTCCGTTGGCGCCGCATTGGTCGTTACTTGCCAACGTGGAGTGGGTGCACCTGAGTGGCTCGGCGGCGGACAGCAGCATCGTCAGCCAGCGTGGGCGGGTGAACCAGGGCGAGGTGCAGACGGCGGTGGCATACAAGTTTTGAGGTGCCTGGGGCGCAGCTGTTTCTGTGGGAGCTGGCTTGCCAGCGAGCTGTTGAGGCCCTAAAAGCTCGCTGGCAAGCCAGCTCCCACAATGCAGGTTGATGCTGCAGCTTATGACAGCCCGTACTTCTTCACCTTGTCGAATAGCGTGGTCTTGGCCATGCCCAGGTCCTGGCTGGCCTGGCTGAGGTTGCCGTTGTTGCGCGCCAGGGCATCGCTCAGCAGGTTGCGCTCAAAAGCTTCCACGGCCTCGGCAAACCCCACCCCCGGCGCGGCCTGGGTGCCGCTTTTCTTGAACGCCGGCAGCCCCAGCGCGTAACGCTCGGCCACGTTGCGCAGTTCACGCACGTTACCGGGCCAGTCGTGGCTCATCAGCCGCGACAGGGTCTGGTTGTCGAGCACCGGCACCTCGCGGTCGAAACGCAGCGCCGACTGTTCGAGGAAGTGTTCGAACAGTTGCAGGATGTCTTCGCGACGCTCGCGCAGCGGCGGCAGCTCCAGGGTTACCACATTGAGGCGGTAGTACAGGTCGCTGCGGAAACCGTTGCTGCGGCTGAGCTCGTCGAGGTCGGCCTTGGTGGCGGCGATCACCCGGCAATCCACCGCGATGCTCTGGTTCGACCCCAGGCGCTCCAGGGTGCGTTCCTGCAACACCCGCAGCAACTTGATCTGCAGGTTCAGTGGCATGCTTTCCACTTCGTCGAGGAACAGCGTACCGCCGTTGGCGTGCTCGATCTTGCCGATACGGCGCTTGCCGGCGCCGGTGAAGGCGTTGGCCTCGTGGCCGAAAATCTCGCTTTCGAACAGGTTCTCCGGCAGGCCGCCACAGTTCAGCGCCACGAAGGGCTGCGGCTGGCGCCGGCTGAAGTCGTGCAGGCAGCGCGCCACCAACTCCTTGCCGGTGCCGGTCTCGCCTTCGATCAACACATTGGCCGAGGTGTCGGCGACGTTGGCGATCAGCTCGCGCAGGTTCTGCATGGCCGGCGAGCGGCCGATGATGCGCCCTTCAAGGCTGCTGCGGCCGGCCAGCTGGCGGCGCAACGAGCTGACCTCGCGGGCCAGGCCGCGCTGCTCCAGGGCCCGGCGCACCACATCCACCAGGCGTTCGGGGGAGAAGGGTTTCTCCATGAAGTCGTAGGCGCCGCTGCGCATGGCACCCACCGCCATGCTGATGTCGCCATGGCCGGTGATCAGCACCACCGGCAGGCTCGGGTCGCGGGCCTTGAGGCGGTTCAGCAGCTCCAGGCCGTCGATGCCCGGCAGGCGGATATCGCTGACGACAATGCCGGCGAAGTCGTCGCCGATCAGCGCCAGCGCTTCCTCGGCGCTGCCCACGCCCTGGCACGGGATGTCTTCCAGGCTCAGGGCCTGTTGGCACCCGAGCAGCACATGGGGATCGTCCTCGACGATCAGAACGGTAAGCGAGGTGTTCATGACGGCTCGACTGATGAAGTGGGCGGTTGGGCGTTGAGTGCAGGCAAGGTCAGCACGAAGGCGGTGCCACCGTCGTCGGGGTGCTCGGCGCCCAGGCTGCCACCGGCTGCGGCGGCCAGGCTGGCGGAGAGTGTCAGGCCCAGGCCCAGGCCTTGCTCGCCCGGTTTGGTGGTGAAGAACGGTTCGAACAGGTGCTGACGGGTCTGCGGCGGCACGCCATGGCCGTTGTCGCGCACCCGCAGGCAATAGCGGCCATCGGCCAGGGTTTCGCCCTGCAGCCACAGCGCCGGGTTTTCCATGCCGTGCAAGGCATCCAGGGCGTTGCCGGCCAGGTTGCCGAGGATCTGCTCCAGGCGCGTCTGGCCCATGGGCAATTGTACCTCGCTGAACTGCCGGTGTACCTGCACGCCCTGGTCGCTGATGCGCGCGGCCAGCACCTGCAGGGTGGCGTCCACGGCCTGGGCCAGCGAGGCACGGCCGCGGTCCTCGCCCCGGCGCGCAAACGAGCGCAGGCTGGCGGTGATGCGGCCCATGCGGTCGATCAGCTGGTTCATGGTGGCAAGGTTGGTGCTGGCGGTGTCCAGGGCGCCGCGCTCCAGAAAACGCACGGTGTTGCCCGACAAGGTGCGCAGGGCCGCCAGCGGCTGGTTCAGCTCATGGGCGATGCTGGTGGACATCTGGCCGATGGCTGCCAGCTTGCCGGCCTGAACCAGCTCGTCCTGGGCGTGGCGCAGGGTTTCCTCGGCCTGGCGCCGCTCGCGAATCTGGCTTTTCAGCCGTTCGTTGCTGGCGCGCAGGTTCTCGGTGCGCTCGGCGATGCGCCGCTCAAGCTGGCTGTTCGCCTCTTGCAGGGCCTCGCGGGCGGCCAGGCGGGTGGCGATGACCTTGCGCCGTTCGTTCCAGGCAATCAGCAGGAAGGCCAGGAAAGCGAAGGCCACGGCCACCAGCACGCCCTGCACCATGGCTTCGCGGCGCAGGTCCTGCAGCGGGGTCAGCAGGGTGAAATGCCAGGGGGTGTCCTTCAGCTCGCGGGTCTGCGCCAGGTAGCTGACCTGGCGCGGGCTGCCGGTGCGGCTGGCGGGGCCGGGGAAGCTCAAGCGCTCCACGCCCTCGGCCAGGGTTTCGCGTTCCAGCGGCTGCAGTTCGGTCAGCGAGAACCAGTAGTACTGCAGGCTGCGCGCCAGCCTTTCCTTGATCTCCGGGGTCAGCGGGCGCACCGATTTCAGCCGCCGCGCCGGGTCGCTGGAAAGAATGATGATGCCGTTCTCGTCGCTGACGAAGGCTTCCAGTTGCGCCTTCTGCCAGCGCTCTTCAAGGCTTTCCATGCGCACCTTGACCACCGCCACGCCGACGATCTTGCCATGCTCTTCCAGGCCATGGGCCAGGTAGTAGCCGGGCTCGCCGGTGGTGGTGCCGATGCCATAGAAGCGCCCATCCTGGCCGCGCACGGCGTCCTGGAAATAGGCGCGGAAGGACAGGTCCTCGCCCAGGTAGCTGTTGGCGTCGCGCCAGTTGCTGGTGGCCTGCACCCGGCCGGTGGTGTCCAGCACGTAGATGGCGCTGCTGTGGCTGCGGCGGTTGAGGCCTTCCAGGTAGTCGTTGACGGCCTGGCGATGGCCTTCGCCGTCGGCGTCGCCCAGCAGCGTCGAGACGCTGCCTTCCAGCTCCAGCAGGCTGGGCAGGAAGGTGTATTTGTTGATCTCGCTTTCCACCGCCCGGCCGTTCAGTTCCAGCTGGCGCTCGCCGCTCTCGCCCAGGGTGCGAATGCCGTTGTAGAGGCTGGCGCGATAACCGGCATAGCCCAGGCCCACGGTCAGCAGCAGGATCAGGGGGGGCAGGAACAGGTGGCGAATCAGACGGGGTTTCACGGCAAGGGCAGGCGAGGTCGCACGGGAATGATCAGGGTCGCATTTCATCACAGTGCCTTGGGGCCTGCCAGCGCCGGGTGCCCGCGTGGGCACCCGGGCAGGGCTTTTAGTGTTGCAGGATCTTGGCGAGGAACTGCTGCGCACGTTCCGAGCGTGCGCTCACGTCACCGAAGAACTCTTCCTTGGGGCAGTCTTCGACGATCTGGCCCTTGTCCATGAAGATCACCCTGTTGGCCACCTTGCGTGCGAAGCCCATCTCGTGGGTCACGCACATCATGGTCATGCCTTCGTGGGCGAGCTGCACCATCACGTCCAGCACTTCGTTGACCATTTCCGGGTCCAGCGCCGAGGTCGGTTCGTCGAACAGCATGACGATCGGGTCCATGGCCAGGGCGCGGGCGATGGCCACGCGCTGTTGCTGGCCACCGGAAAGCTGCCCGGGGTGCTTGTGGGCGTGGGCGGAAAGGCCTACGCGCTCCAGCAGTTTCAGGCCCTTGGCAGTGGCTTCTTCCTTGCTGCGCCCCAGTACCTTGATCTGCGCGATGGTCAGGTTCTCGGTGATGGTCAGGTGCGGGAACAGTTCGAAATGCTGGAACACCATGCCCACCCGCGAACGCAGCTTGGGCAGGTTGGTCTTGGGGTCGGCGATGGAGGTGCCATCGACGTCGATATCACCCTTCTGGAACGGCTCCAGGGCGTTGACGCACTTGATCAGCGTGGACTTGCCCGAGCCCGAGGGCCCGCACACCACTACCACTTCACCTTTCTTGACTTCGGTGCTGCAGTCGGTCAGCACCTGGAAGTCTCCGTACCACTTGTTGACGTGCTTGATGGAAATCATACGGCTAACCTTTTATGCAGACGCTTGACCAGCAGCGAGGCGGAGAAGCTGATGACGAAGTAGACGAAGCCGGCGAAAATCAGGAACTCGTTGGACTGGCCGATGATATCGCCATTGGCCCGCGCCGAGTTGAGGAAGTCCACCAGGCCCACGGTGTAGACCAGCGAGGTGTCCTGGAACAGGATGATGCTCTGCTGCAGCAGCAGCGGGGTCATCTTGCGGAACGCCTGGGGCAGGATGATCAGGCGCATGGTCTGGCCGTAGGTCATGCCCATGGCCTGGGCGGCGCCCATCTGGCCCTTGGGAATGGACTGCACGCCGGCACGCACGATTTCGCAGAAGTACGCCGCCTCGAACATCATGAAGGCCACGACGCAGGAGGTGAACGCGCCCACGGGCGTGTCTTCGCCGGTGATCCAGCGCAGCACGAACGGCACCGCCAGGTAGAACCAGGTAATCACCAGCAGCAGCGGGATGGAGCGGAAATAGTTGACGTAGGCACCGGCAACCCGCGACAGCAGCTTGCTCGGCGACAGCCGCATCAGCGCCAGCAGGGTACCCAGCACAATGCCGCCGACCACGCCCATGACCATCAGCTGCAGGGTCATCAGCATGCCGTTCCACAGGCCGGGCAGGGCGGGAATGATTCCACTGAAGTCCATTTACTTGCCCCCCACGGAGATGAGGCCGGGCACGGCGACTTTCTTCTCGATCAGGCGCATCAGCAGCATCAGGCTCATGTTCAGGGTGAAGTAGATCAGCGTCGCCAGGGTGAAAGCCTCGAAAAGGTTGGCGGAGAACTCGGCGGTCTGCTTGGTCTGCGCCAGCAGCTCCATCAGGCCGATCAGCGAAGCCACCGAGGAGTTCTTGAACACGTTGAGGAATTCCGAGGTAAGCGGCGGAATGATGATGCGGTAGGCCTGGGGCAGCAGCACGTTCCAGTAGATCTGCGGCAGCTTGAAGCCCATGGCCCGGGCGGCCGATTCCTGGCCCTTGGGCAGCGCCTGGATACCGGTGCGCACCTGTTCGCAGACGCGCGCGGCGGTGAACAGGCCCAGGCACACCACCACGCTGAGGAAGGCTGCGGTAGTGGGGTTGAGGTCTTGCTTGAACCAGTCCTGGAAGCCTTGGGGCATCAGGTCGGGAATCACGAAGTACCAGATGAACAGCTGCACCAGCAGCGGCACGTTGCGGAATATTTCCACGTAAGTGGTGGCGATCGCCGATACCCAGCGGTTGGGCACGGTGCGCATCACGCCGAGCACGGAGCCCAGCAGCAAGGCAATGATCCAGGCGGCAACGGCGATACCGATGGTCCAGCCCAGGCCGGCCAGGTACCAGTCCAGGTAGATCTCGTTGCCAATGCCGGTGGACTTGAAGAACACGCCCCAGTCCCAGTTGTAATTCATCAGGGTCTCCCCTTGAGTTGCGATTCACGGGCACCTGCAGTCATCCACCGGCATGCACATGCCAGTGGATGATTGAAGGTTAGACGGTGCGGGCGGATCAGTCCTTGGCGGGCTGGTCGGTCGGGTTGGCGATCAGGTTTTTCAGCTCGTCGCTTTCCGCAAACATCAGGTTAAGGCCCTTCGGCGGGATCGGCTGGGTGAACCACTTGTTGTAGATGGTGTTGATTTCGCCAGACTTGAACACGGCGACGATGGCGTCATCCACGGCTTTCTTGAACGCCGGGTCACCCTTGCGCACCATGCAGCCGTAGATTTCGTGGGACTGCGCGGTACCGGTCACGGCCCAGTCGTCAGGCTTCTTGGCCTTGGCCATCTCGCCGGCCAGCAGGGCATCGTCCATCATGAAGGCCACGGCGCGGCCCGATTCCAGCATCTGGAAGGATTCGCCGTGGTCCTTGGCCGAGATCACGTTCATGCCCATCTGCTTCTCGGCGTTCATGGCCTTGAGCAGGCGCTCGGAGGTGGTGCCGGCGGTGGTCACCACGTTCTTGCCCTTGAGGTCGGGGAAGTCCTTGTAGGGCGAGTCTTTCTTGGCCAGCAGGCGCGTGCCGATCTCGAAGATGCCCACCGAGAAGTCGACCTGTTGCTGGCGCTCGGCGTTGTTGGTGGTGGAGCCGCACTCGATGTCGACGGTGCCGTTCTGCACCAGCGGGATACGCGTCTGCGAGGTGACCAGGTTGTACTTGACGTTCAGGTTGGGCAGGTCGAGGTCTTTCTTGATGGCCTCGACGATTTTCAACTGGATGTCATGGGAATAGCCGACCGGTTTGCCCGATGCGTCAGCGATGTAGGAGAAAGGGATGGAGGCGTCACGATGGCCCAGGGTGATCGTGCCCGAATCCTTGATCTTCTTGAGGGTGCCGGTCAGCTCTTCGCCCATGGCAGGGCTGCTGATCAGTGCTGCAGCGATGGCTGCACCCAACAGGGTGTGAATGATGCGCATCTATGTCTCCTCGACCTTTGTTTTTTTTATGGAGCCGTCTGGGGGCTCGTTCGTTCAGCAGTCTGTGCTGCGGATTCCGATGAAGAGTGTAGAGCATGAGTCGTGCCAGAACCGGGACGATAGTCCAAGGGCTTGATTGGCAAGGGGATTAAACTTTAATGAAGGGGATGTGGCGGGGCTGGTTGGTCGGATGGCCGAATGCTGGCACGTCAGTCATTCGGAAAGCCGACCGGCCCCGTAGGCGGCCTGCGGCCGCTGCTACGGAGCGGCGTCCTTATGCGGCCTGGGTGTGAGCCGGCTTGGCCAGGTAAGCCGCCAGCTTCTGCTGCTCGGCCGCCGTGGTGAACAGGCCCAGCTTGGTACGGCGCCACAGGATGTCGGCGGCGTCGACGGCCCATTCCTGCTGGCGCAGGTAGTCCACTTCGCGGCTGTACAGGTTGGCGCCGATCAGGTCGCCCAAATCTGCCAGGCCTTGCACGCCGTCCAGCAACTTCCAGCTGCGGCTGCCGTAGGTGATTGCCCAGCGCCGGGCAAGCTCGCGCGGCAGCCAGCCATGCTTGGCCACCAGCGCTTCGGCCAGGGCTTGCGGGGTGGTCATCTGTTCGCCGCCGGGCAGTGTCGCGGTGCCGGTCCAGCTGCCTTTCATGTGCTTGAAGAACGGTGCCAGCTGCGCCATGGCCGACTCGGCCAGCTTGCGGTAAGTGGTCAGCTTGCCGCCGAACACCGACAACAGCGGTGCGTCGTCGCCGCTGCCCGACAGCGACAAGGTGTAGTCGCGGGTCACTGCCGACGGGTTGTCGGACTCGTCGTTGCACAGCGGGCGCACGCCGGAGTAGGTGTGCAGGATGTCGTCGCGCTGCAGTTGTTTCTTGAAGTGCGCGTTCACCACCTTCAGCAGGTAATCGGTCTCGGCTTCGGTAATACTCACTTTCGCCGGGTCACCGGTGTATTCGCGGTCGGTGGTGCCGATGATGGTGAAGCGTTCCATGTACGGAATGGTGAAGACGATGCGCTGGTCCTCGTTCTGCAGGATGTGCGCCTGTTCGCCTTCATACAGCTTGGGCACGATCAGGTGGCTGCCCTGGATCAGGCGGATGCCGTACGGCGAATCCAGTTTCAGGTCATCGCGAATGAACTTCGCCACCCACGGGCCGGCGGCGTTGACCAGCGCCTTGGCGTGAATGGAGAACAGACTGCCGTCGGCGCGCTCCAAGTGCACATGCCACAGGCCCTTGATGCGCCGGGCATTCAGGCAGCGGGTGCGGGTGTGCAGGTGGGCGCCGTGTTCGCGGGCGGCCATGGCGTTGAGCACCACCAGGCGGGCGTCGTCCACCCAGCAGTCGGAGTATTCAAACCCGCGGGTAATTTCGCTCTTCAACACGCTGTTCGCCCCGAACTTCAGGCTGCGCGAACCGGCCAGCTTCTCGCGCTTGCCCAGGTGGTCGTACAGGAACAGGCCGGCGCGGATCATCCACGCCGGGCGCAGGTGCGGACGGTGTGGCAGCACGAAGCGCATGGGCTTGACGATATGCGGGGCCTTGGCCAACAGCACTTCACGCTCGGCCAACGCTTCGCGCACCAGGCGGAATTCGTAGTGTTCAAGGTAACGCAGGCCGCCGTGGATCAGCTTGCTGCTGGCCGACGAGGTGTGGCTGGCCAGGTCGTCCTTTTCGCAAAGGAACACCGACAGCCCGCGACCTGCCGCGTCCGCTGCGATGCCGACGCCATTGATACCGCCGCCAATCACGGCAACGTCATAGACTTCGGCGAGCGGCGGGGTGGGCAAGGTGGTGTGGGGCATGACGGCCTCCTGCTGTTATTCGAAATTGAAATCGAACATTAATGTTCATTTCCGAAAATAGTAGCGCAACAGGAAGGCACAGGCCAGTCGATTTCGATTGAAAAAACTGATCGAATGACCTCGAAATGAAAATTACCGAACATGAACGCGCTTATACTCGCGTTCTGGCTTCTGTGGGAGCTGGCTTGCCAGCGAGTTTTTGGGCCCTAAAAGCTCGCTGGCAAGCCAGCTCCCACAGGCGTGGCGTCAGACGACTTCCAGGCGGATCTTGTGTTGGTTGAGTTGCTGCAGCAGCGCCGGCACGGGTGCCTTGTCGGTCACCAGGCAGTCGATCAGGCTGATCGAGCCCAGGCGCACCATGGCGTTGCGGCCGAACTTGCTGGAGTCGGCAGCCAGTATCACTTGGCGGGCGTTGGCGATGATGGCCTGTGACACGCGCACTTCCTGGTAGTCGAAGTCCAGCAGGCTGCCGTCTTCGTCGATACCGCTGATGCCCACCAGGGCGAAGTCGACCTTGAACTGGTTGATGAAGTCGACGCTGGCCTGGCCCACCACGCCGCCGTCACGGCGCACATTGCCGCCGGCCAGCTGCACTTCGAAGTCGTCCTTGGCGCTGAGGATCGACGCCACGTGCAGGTTGTTGGTGATGATCTTCAGGTGGTTGTGGTTCAGCAGGGCGCGGGCGATGGATTCGGTGGTGGTGCCGATGTTGATGAACAGCGAGGCGTGGTCGGGGATCTGTGCGGCGATGGCTTCGGCGATACGCTGCTTTTCATCGCGCATCTGGTCGGCACGCATGGCGTACGCGGTGTTTTCGATGCTGGAGTCGTAGGCGGCGCCACCGTGGTAACGGCGCAGCAGGTTCAGCTCGGCGAGCTGGTTGATGTCGCGGCGGATGGTCTGCGGGGTAACGATGAACAGCTGGGCCATCTCTTCGATGCTGACATAGCCGCGCTCACGCACCAGTTCGAGGATTTGTTGTTGGCGTGGGGGCAGGTTCATTGGGCTTCCTTCGGCTGCCGGGGCAAATTCCCCCATCATGCCGCAGGAACGGGGCGGGTGCTAGCACCCGCGCCGTCGCCACTACCCGTAGCAGCTGCCGCAGGCTGCGTCCGGGGCCTCGACCGAGGTGCCCGGGACGCAGCCTGCGGCAGCTGCTACGGGGGGGCGTCATGCTTCTTCGTGGGGTTCCCAGTCGCGGGTGCGGTCCACTGCCTTGCGCCAGCCGGCGTACAGCTTCTCCTTGGCGGCCTCATCGAGCTGCGGTTCGAACTCGCGCTCGATCACGGCCTTGCCGCGCAGCTCTTCCAGGCTGCCCCAGAAGCCCACGGCCAGGCCGGCCAGGTAGGCGGCACCCAGGGCAGTGGTTTCGCGCATTTGCGGGCGCTCTACCTGGGTGCCGAGGATGTCGGCCTGGAACTGCATGAGGAAGTTGTTGGCTACCGCGCCACCGTCCACGCGTAGGGCCTTGAGGCGTTCGCCGGCGTCCTGTTGCATGGCGTCGAGCACGTCGCGGGTCTGGTAGGCGATGGATTCCAGTGCCGCGCGAATGATGTGGTCGACTTTCACGCCACGGGTCAGGCCGAACAGCGCACCGCGGGCATAGGGGTCCCAGTAGGGCGCGCCCAGGCCGGTGAAGGCCGGCACCAGGTACACGCCGTTGCTGTCCTTGACCTTGTTGGCGAAGTATTCGGTGTCGTAGGCATCGTTGACGAGCTTCAGTTCGTCGCGCAGCCACTGCACCGTGGAGCCGCCGTTGAAGACCGCGCCTTCCAGGGCGTAGGCCACTTCGCCACGCGGGCCGCAGGCGATGGTGGTGAGCATGCCGTGCTTGGAGGTCACGGCCTTGTCGCCGGTGTTCATCAGCAGGAAGCAGCCAGTGCCGTAGGTGTTCTTGGCCTGGCCGGGCTCCACGCACATCTGGCCGAACAACGCGGCCTGCTGGTCGCCGGCGATACCGGCGATGGCGATGCCGCTCTTGGTGCGGCCATACACCTCGGACGAGCCTTTCACTTCCGGGAGCATTTCGCGCGGAATGTTCAGCACGTCCAGCATCTTCTCATCCCATTGCAGGGTATGGATGTTGAACAGCATGGTGCGCGAGGCGTTGGTGTAGTCGGTGACGTGCACCTTGCCGCCGGAGAATTTCCAGATCAGCCAGGTATCGACGGTGCCGAACAGCAGCTCGCCTTTCTGCGCGCGTTCGCGTGCGCCTTCGACGTTGTCCAGGATCCATTTCAGCTTGGTGCCCGAGAAGTACGGGTCGGTGACCAGGCCGGTGGTTTCGTGGATGTATTCGGCGTGGCCGTCACGCTTGAGCTGTTCGCAGATCTCGGTGCTGCGGCGGCACTGCCAGACAATCGCGTTGTACACCGGCTGGCCGGTGTTCTTGTCCCATACCACGGTGGTTTCACGCTGGTTGGTGATGCCGATGGCGGCCACCTGGTCGTGGTGCAGGCCGGCCTTGGCCAGCGCCTGGACCATCACCGCGCTCTGGGTGGCGAAGATGTCCATGGGGTCGTGCTCCACCCAGCCCGGCTGCGGGTAGTGCTGGGTGAATTCGCTTTGGCTGGAGCAGACAACGTTTGCGTCGCGGTCGAAGATGATCGCGCGCGAACTGGTGGTGCCCTGGTCCAGGGCGATGATGTAGTTCTTGTTCTGAAGGTCTGTCATGGCGGTGGCCTTTCAAGAAAAGTAAAAGTCGGGAATACGGCTCAAGGCACGCACGGGCGCTGGTCTAGGACGCCTGTACCTTGCTCCCGGTAGTATCGGTGGCGGCTTCGCCAGCAGGTGCGGCGGCGGGCAGGTGGCGGGCCAACAGGCCGCGATACATGGCCGCGCCGAGGCAGGCACCCAGGATAGGGGCGAAGATCGGCACCAGGAAATACGGGATGTCACGCCCGCCGGTAAAGGCTATTTCGCCCCAACCTGCGAAGAATGTCATCAGCTTGGGCCCGAAATCGCGCGCCGGGTTCATCGCGAAACCGGTCAGCGGGCCCATGGAGCTGCCGATCACGGCAATCAGCAGGCCGATCAGCAGCGGCGCCAAAGGGCCGCGGGGCAGGCCGTTCTGGTCATCGCCCAGGGCCATGATCACGCCCATCAGAATGGCGGTAATCACCATTTCCACCAGGAATGCCTGGGCGGTGGACAGGGAAGGGTGAGGGTAGGTGGAGAACACCGACGCCAGTTCCAGGCTTTCCTGGCTGCCGCGGATCATGTGGTGGGCTTGTTCGTAATCGAAGAACAGGTTGCTGTACAGCGTGTACACCAACGCCGCGCCGCAGAACGCCCCGGCTACCTGGGCCAGGATGTAGAACGGCAGCTTGCGCTTGTCGAAACCGGCGAACACGCACAGGGCGATGCTCACCGCAGGGCTGAGGTGCGCCCCTGAAACCCCGGCAGTCAGGTAGATCGCCATGCTGACGCCAACCCCCCAGATAATGCTGATTTCCCACAGCCCGAAGCTGGCGCCCGCCACCTTGAGCGCCGCCACACAGCCGGTGCCGAAGAAGATCAGGAGGGCGGTTCCGAGAAACTCGGCCATGCACTGGCCGGACAACGCAGGTTGTTGCTGAGCAGTCGTCATCAATGACACCTTTTTTGTTGTTGTGCGGCGCCGTTAGGGCGCTCGAATCGTGCACCCGCCGGTAATACCCCATACCTGCGGATGTGTTGCCTGCGCAAACTGGTCTAGGGTTCGCGATATTCAGAAACGAAAAAATATAGACAAGAAACGCTAATGTCAAAGGTCGAAAATGAACCGTGATTCAGAAACTGACTGGCGGGGGTGCAGCGGTGCTGGCAACACGGATTCGCTGCCATGCAAACAAGGCGAACCAGGTGATGCCACTGACATGACTGGCCCGAAACAAATGTGGGAGTGGGCTCTGCCCGCGAAGCGCCGCGCGGGCGGCGCTCGATCTCAAGAGCGCCATGAATTCATCGACAGGCGCTCGGCAACCCCGCCGCCCCCCGCAAGGCCGGCTCCTACATTTGTTGCAACGTACCATGGCCTGTAATATCGAGTTGCCACCCTTGAATGCATGGAGTGAACATGACCCCGGCGTTGGATTTGTTGAAAAAGGCCCGTGCCGAACATCACGTGCACAGCTACGAACATGACCCCAAGGCCGCTTCCTATGGCCTGGAGGCAGCTGAAAAGCTGGGGCTGAACCCGGCGCAGGTGTTCAAGACGCTGCTGGCCAGCAGTGAGAAAGGCGAGTTGCTGGTGGCCGTGGTGCCGGTGGCCGGTACCCTGGACCTCAAGGGCCTGGCGCATGCCGCCGGGGTGAAGAAATGCGAGATGGCCGACCCGGCCGCTGCGCAGCGTTCCACCGGTTACCTGCTGGGGGGCATCAGCCCGTTGGGGCAGAAGAAGCGCCTGCGTACCTTTATCGACCAATCGGCCCAACCCCTGGCGACCATGTTCGTCAGTGCCGGGCGGCGTGGCCTGGAAGTTGAGCTGGCGCCGGCGCTGCTGGCCGAGCATACCCGGGGAAGCTTCGCCGACATCGGCCGGCCTTGAGGTCAGGCCGCGGCGAACAGCACCAGGTGTTCGCTGCGCAGGCGAATGCCAATGTGCTGGCCGGGCTCGCAATGCAGGTGGCTGGGCAATAGCGCCTCCACTTGGTTGCCGCTGCCCAGTTGCAGCTGGTACAGCGTGGCAGCGCCCTGGAAGCGTTTGCCGGTGACGCGCGCCTGCACCGGGCTATCGGGCGCATGCACGATATTGTCCGGGCGCAGCAACACGTCGACGGCACTGCCGCGTGGCCAGGCGCGGGCGGGCTCGCCGTGCAGTTCGCCCAGCTCGGTGTGCACCGATTGCGCGTCACTGACCGTGCCGCGCAAAAAGTAGCCCTGGCCGATGAAGCTGGCAACGAACGGCGTTTCGGGCCGGTGATAAAGGTCGTGGGGCGTGCCCCATTGCTCCAGCCGGCCTTGCTGGAAGACGCCGACCTGATCGCTCACCGAAAACGCCTCTTCCTGGTCATGGGTGACCAGGATCGCGCTGGTGCCGCGGCTTTTCAGAATGTCCCGCACTTCCTGGCTCAGGCGCCGGCGCAATTCCACGTCGAGGTTGGAGAACGGCTCGTCCAGCAGCAGCAATTGCGGTTGTGGCGCCAGCGCGCGCGCCAGGGCCACGCGCTGTTGCTGGCCGCCGGAAAGCTCATGCGGGTAGCGCGCGCCCAGGCCGGTGAGGTTCACCAGTTCGAGCATCTCGTCGATCACCCGGGCCTGCTGCGGGTGCTGGCGAATGCCGAAGGCGATGTTCTGCGCCACGGTAAGGTGGGGGAACAGCGCGTAGTCCTGGAAGACCATGCCAATGCGGCGCTTTTCCGGGGCCAGGGTGAAGCCTGGCCGGGAAATGACTTCGCCGGCCAGGCGGATCTCACCCTGGTGCACCGGTTCGAAACCGGCGATGGCGCGCAGGGTGGTGGTCTTGCCGCAACCCGAGGCGCCCAGCAGGCAACCGATGTCGCCAGCCTGCAGGTGCAGGCCCAGGTCGTGCACCACCGCCTGGCCCTGGTAACCGCAGGCCAGGTGGTTCAGCGCCAGCAGCGGCTGGCTCATGCCGGGCGGTAGGCCGGGGCCACCAGGAACTCCAGCAGCGCCTTCTGCGCGTGCAGGCGGTTCTCGGCCTGGTCCCAGGCCACGGCGCGCGGGTCGTCCAGCACGTCCATGCTGATTTCCTCGCCACGGTGGGCGGGCAGGCAGTGCATGAACAGCACGTCGGCGGCGGCCAGGTCCAGCAGTTCGCGGGTGACCTGGTAGGGTGCGAACAGCTTCAGGCGGCGCGCGGTTTCCTCTTCCTGGCCCATGGAGGTCCAGACGTCGGTGCTCACCAGGTGCGCGCCGGCCACGGCGGCCTTGGGGTCGCGCATCACCTGCACGCGGTCGCCGGCCTGGGCCAGGAACTGCGGGTTGGGCTCGAAACCTTCAGGGCAGGCCACGCGCAGCTGGAAGTCGAACTGGATGGCCGCTTCTATATAGCTGTTGCACATGTTGTTGCCGTCGCCGATCCAGGCCACGGTCTTGCCCTGGATGCTGCCGCGGTGTTCCAGGAACGTTTGCATGTCGGCCAGCAGCTGGCAGGGGTGCAGGTCATCGGACAGGCCGTTGATCACTGGCACGCGCGAGTTGGCGGCGAATTCGGTCAGGGTGCTGTGGGCGTAGGTACGGATCATCACCGCGTCGAGCATGCTCGACATGACGATGGCGCAGTCGCCGATCGGCTCGCCACGGCCCAGTTGGGTGTCGCGCGGGGACAGGAAGATGGCCTGGCCGCCGAGCTGGATCATGCCGGCTTCGAACGACAGGCGGGTACGGGTCGAGGACTTCTCGAAAATCATGCCCAGTACCCGGTTCTTCAGCGGCTCGAACAGCACGCCGCGGTCACGCAGGTCCTTGAGCTCGATGCCTCGACGGATGACGCTGAGAAGCTCTTCGGGCGTGCAATCCATCAGGGAGAGAAAGTGCCTTGCGCTCATCATTGACTACCTTTTTGCAACGTACCGCAGCGCTCATGACCGGTTTTTGAAAAAAACGAGGGAGGCCTGCGGCGAAAGCCGCACGCGGCGACGAAATTAGGGAAGACGCGATCTTATAATTAAATGTCGCGTCTCGCCAATATGTGTTTCATATTCCGATCACGGACAGTGTTTCAGGGCGTGTCGCGAAAGGCCCTATTACAACGCTCCGGCCCTGCTTTTTACACCCCCGTCGGTTCTTTTGGCAATCGGGCCAGGAATTGTCTAGCGTTAACCCTGTCTCAGGGTTTTGCATGCGACTGGCTGCCACCGCAGCCATTTCGTACACTGCAGGCCTCGGGTACACGACTGTATCCTGCAAGATACGCGGAGAGGGTGAATGGATTCCAGAGAACAACAACTGCTTGAGCTGCTCGGCCTGACGGCGCGCACGCTCACGCACCTGACGGCCTCGATGACGTCCATGTCATTCGAATTGCTGCGCAGCGATGACGACGTCACCGCCTCCGCCGCCAGGCGCATGATCGACCGCATGGCCACCATCAGCGGCGGCCTGGACGAACACTGGAAACTGATCGGCGAGCTGACCGGCGTGCCCATCGGCCAGGAAGAAGTCGAGACCGTCGTGGAAATCCAGCTGCAGGCGCCGCCGCCCGGCCTGCCTGCCAACTGAGCATCATCGGCTGGCCTGATGCCGGCCGATTCAGCCCGCCAAGCGTGCTGGTGCACCGGGTACTATCGTTCCATAGTCGGCTTTCGCTGCCCGGACGAGACTGGCCATGACCAAGACCCTGCACCACCGCGCCTGCCACCTGTGCGAGGCCATCTGCGGCCTGAACATCGAGACCCAGGCCGACGAAGCCGGCCGTCTGGCCATCACCTCGATCAAGGGCGACCCCCTGGACGCCTTCAGTCGCGGCCATATCTGCCCCAAGGCAGTGGCCCTGCAGGACATCCAGAATGACCCCGACCGCCTGCGCCAACCCATGCTGCGCGCTGGCAGCGAATGGCAGCCGATCAGCTGGCAGGAGGCCTTCGACACCGTGGCGGCGCGCCTGTGGGACATCCAGCAGCGGCATGGCCAGCACGCCGTGGCCATCTACCAGGGCAACCCCAGCGTGCACAACTATGGGCTGATGACCCACGGCAACTATTTCCTCGGCCTGCTGAAGACCCGCAACCGCTTCTCGGCCACTTCGGTGGACCAGTTGCCCCACCACCTCTCCAGCTTCCTCATGTACGGCCACGGCCTGCTGCTGCCGGTGCCGGATATCGACCACACCGATTTCATGCTGATACTGGGCGGCAACCCGCTGGCCTCCAACGGCAGCATCATGACCGTGCCGGACGTCGAGAAGCGCCTCAAGGCCATCCAGGCCCGTGGCGGCAAGGTGGTGGTCATCGACCCGCGGCGCAGCGAGACGGCGGCCATGGCCAGCCAGCACCTGTTCATCCGCCCCGGTGGCGACGCCGCGCTGCTGCTGGGCCTGCTCAACACGCTGTTCGAGGAAGGCCTGGCGCGTGGCACGCATTTGCCCGTGGACGGCCTGCAGGCGGTGCGCGAGGCCATTGCCGGCTTCAGCGCCGAGGCCATGAGCGCGCGCTGTGGCGTGGCGGCGGCGCAGATTCGCCAGCTGGCCCGGGACTTCGCCGCCGCCGACAAGGCGGTGTGCTACGGCCGCATGGGCGTCTCCACCCAAGCCTTCGGCACGGTGTGCCATTGGCTGGTGCAGTTGATCAACCTGGTCACCGGCAATCTCGACCGCGTCGGTGGCGCCTTGTGCACCACGCCGGCGGTGGACCTGGTGGCCAACACCAGTGCCGGCCACTTCAATGCCTGGCAAAGCCGGGTGTCGGGCCTGCCGGAATACGCCGGCGAGCTGCCGGTGTCGGCGCTGGCCGAAGAGATGCTCACCGAGGGCGAGGGGCAGGTGCGTGCGCTGGTCACCGTGGCCGGCAACCCGGTGCTGTCGACGCCCAACGGCCGGCAGCTGGAACAGGCGCTGGATGGCCTGGAGTTCATGCTCAGCATCGACCTGTACATCAACGAGACCACGCGTTACGCCGACCTTATCCTGCCCTCTACCTCGGCGCTGGAGAACGACCACTACGACACCACCTTCAACCTGTTCGCGGTGCGCAACGTCAGCCGCTTCAACCGGGCGATCCTGCCCAAGCCCGACGGTGCGCTGCATGACTGGGAAATCTTCGTCGGCCTGGCAGAGGCGTTCGCGGCGCGGGCGGGCAAGGAGCTCAAGCCCACTTTGCCGCCCGCGCAGTTGATCGAGCGCGGCCTGCGCAGCGGCCCCTGGGGCGATGCCAGCGAAGCAGGGCTGTCATTGGCGACCTTGGCCGAACACCCTCATGGCATTGACCTGGGCCCGTTGCAGCCCAACCTGGCCGCGCGGCTGAAGACCGCCAACCAGCGCATCCAGGCAGCGCCGGCGTTGCTGCTGGACGATTTGCAGCGCTTTGCCGCGCAGCCGCTGCCGGGCGCCGATGAGCTGGTGATGGTGGGGCGCCGCCACGTGCGCAGCAACAATTCGTGGATGCACAACTACCACCGCCTGGTGAAGGGCAAGCCACGCCACCAACTGCTGATGCACCCCGATGACCTGGCTGCGCGTGGCCTGGTGGATGGCCAGCGGGTGCGGGTGACGTCGCGGGTGGGCAGCGTCGAGGTGGAGGTGCTGGGCAGCCTGGAGATGATGCCCGGGGTGGTCAGCCTGCCGCATGGCTTCGGCCACGCCCGCCATGGCGTACGCCTGGAGATCGCCCGGGCCCAGCCGGGCGCCAGTGCCAATGACCTCACCGATGAGCGCGTGCTGGACCGGGTATCGGGCAATGCCGCCCTCAACGGCGTGCCGGTGCGGGTGGCGGCCGCCTGAGCAGGTCCATCGGCAAGGCCGAGCGCGCCGCTCGGGTTTCCGTTACAATGCGTCACCGTGTCGACCTATGAGTCGGAAAGCTAAGCCGAGGTGCTCCATGGATATCATCGAAACGATTAAAGAGCAGATTGCCAACAACACCATTCTGCTTTACATGAAAGGCTCGCCGAACGCCCCGCAGTGTGGCTTCTCGTCGAAGGCGTCGCAGTGCGTGATGCAGTGCGGCGAGAAATTCGCTTATGTGGATATCCTGCAGAACCCGGAAATCCGTGCGAACCTGCCAAAATACGCCAACTGGCCGACTTTCCCGCAGCTGTGGGTAGCTGGCGAGCTGGTTGGCGGTAGCGACATCGTGGCTGAAATGTTCGCCAACGGCGAGCTGCAGACGCTGATCAAGGCTGCTGCCGAAAAAGCCAAGGCCGGCGAAAACGCCTGATAGCCCTGCGCTTCAACAAAAAGCCCCGGTGTCGTGAGACAGCGGGGCTTTTTGTTGGGGGCTACACAATCAGCTGCCTTTCACCGAACGGCCATCAACGGTACCGTCCTGCAGCATGATGTTGTATTCCTTGCCGTCGGTCTCGACCTGTTGCAGGCGCACCAGCAGGTAGTCCCAGTCCTTGGCGAACCACAGCACGGTGGTGCGCTTGTTCTGCGTGGGGTCGCGCACGCGCTCAACCTTGGTGGCCTCGACCTGGCCGGCCTTGGTGTCGACCTTCTCGGTGCCCAGCACGCGGAAGTCGTAGGTGTCGACGTCGCCGCCGTCCACTACCTGGTAGCTCATGCTCTTCTTGCCGGCAGCCACGTCACGCTGCAGCGCCAGCTGGTAGGTCGACTTGTCGAGCATGCCGCGGTTGAGCGGCACCTTCACCGCGTCGCCACGGTCGGTGCCGGTGACCATTTTCTGCGACCAGTCGAAGTCCAGGTCAGTCTTCTTCGGTTTGCCCAGGCCGCCACGTTCGAAGTGGTAGGTCTTGGGCAGCAGTGCGTCCTTGTCGACGGTGAGGGTGCTTTCCTCGGTGAGGCTGGCAATCATCATCGACGCCTTGAAGCTCAGGGTCCAGGTGTCGTTGGCACCCTTTTCCAGGCTGCGCGAAGCGGTGCCGCTCATGGGCAGCTGCTTCCAGTCGGCGGTATAGCTGGCGGTGAAAGGCTTGAGTTCGGCAGCGTGTACCGGCAAAGCCAGCAACGCGGCGCAGAACAGCAGGGCACGACGCATAAAATCTCCTAGGGTCGAATCAAGTGACCGCTGGCCCCGAGGGGCTGACCGTCCAATAATGCACCGTGGGCGTCCAGGCGCAAGCGCCCTTCGGCAAACCAGCGCACGGCCAGCGGATAGATCTGGTGTTCCTGGGCATGGACCCGCTGCGCCAGGGTGACCGGCGTGTCGTCCAACTGTACCGGTATTGCTGCCTGTACGACCAGTGGTCCGCCATCGAGTTCCTCGGTGACAAAATGAACACTGCAGCCGTGCTCGGCATCACCGGCCTCGATGGCGCGCTGATGGGTGTGCAGGCCTTTGTATTTGGGCAGCAGGGAAGGGTGGATATTGAGCAGGCGCCCTTGATAGTGGCGCACGAAATCAGCGCTGAGGATGCGCATGAAGCCGGCCAGCACCACCAGGTCGGGGCTGAAACCGTCGATCAGTTCGACCAGCGCGGCGTCGAAGGCTTCGCGGCCTTCGAACGCCTTGTGGTCCAGCACGGCGGTGTCGATACCGGCGTGGCGGGCGCGTTCCAGGCCGTAGGCATCGGCGCGGTTGGAGATCACCGCGCGGATGTGGGCCGGGTTTTCACCGGCCCCCTGGTTCACGCTATCGATCAGGGCCTGCAGGTTGCTGCCGGTGCCGGACAACAGCACCACTACGTTACAGCGTGCGGGCATCTGTTCGTGCATCAGTGTGCCTTGACGTTCTTCAGCTCGACCTGTGGGGCGCCTTCGGCGGCAACGCCGATCTGGCCGATGACCCATGGCTGTTCGCCAGCGTCACGCAGGGTTTGCAGGGCCACGTCGACGTGCTCCTGGGCCACGCAAATGACCATGCCGACGCCGCAGTTCAGTACGCGGTGCATTTCGTGCTCGTCGACGTTGCCTTTCTCCTGCAGCCAGTCGAAGACCGCCGGGCGCTGCCAGCTGGCCACGTCAACCACGGCCTGGGCGCCTTTTGGCAGCACGCGCGGGATGTTGTCCAGCAGGCCGCCGCCGGTGATGTGGGCCATGGCCTTGACCGCGCCGGTGTCCTTGATCAGCTTCAGCAGCGGCTTGACGTAGATGCGGGTCGGGGCCATCAGCAGGTCGGTCAGTGGCTGGCCGTCCAGTTGGGTGTTCTCGATGTCGGCACCCGACACTTCGATGATCTTGCGGATCAGCGAGTAGCCGTTGGAGTGCGGGCCGGACGATGGCAGGGCCAGCAGGGCGTCGCCAGTGGCCACTTTCGAACCGTCGATGATCTCGGCCTTCTCGACCACGCCTACGCAGAAGCCGGCCAGGTCGTAGTCTTCGCCTTCGTACATGCCAGGCATTTCAGCGGTTTCGCCGCCTACCAGCGAGCAACCCGACAGTTCGCAGCCAGCGCCGATACCGGTCACTACCTGGGCGGCGGTGTCCACGTTCAGCTTGCCGGTGGCGTAGTAGTCCAGGAAGAACAGCGGTTCGGCGCCGCACACCACCAGGTCGTTGACGCACATGGCCACCAGGTCGATGCCGATGCTGTCGTGCTTGTTCAGGTTCAGTGCCAGGCGCAGCTTGGTGCCCACGCCGTCGGTGCCCGAGACCAGCACAGGCTGCTTGTAGCCGGCCGGGATCTCACAGAGGGCGCCAAAACCGCCCAGGCCGCCCATGACTTCAGGACGCGCGGTGCGCTTGGCGACGCTCTTGATGCGTTCGACCAATGCTTCACCGGCGTCGATGTCTACACCGGCGTCCTTGTAGCTCAGGGAGGGTTGCTTGCTCATGATCCAGGCCTTTAGAGGGAGGGATTCGAAAAATCGACCACTAGCGGCGGGCTGCCCGGAAATACCGTTGCGGGGTATTTCCATTCGGCCAACCGTCGACGGTCTGCGAAGGCGCGCGATTTTATCAGGCTTGCCCCTGTGCGGCCATCCTCAGGCCGACGGGCAGGGCCAAAATTAATCCGTTGACCCGTAGCAGCTGCCGCAGGCGGCGTCCCATCGCGACACTGTATTGGAACCGGACGCAGCCTTCGGCAGCTGCTACAGGTGTGCAGCATCCTTAAGCGCTATAGTAGGCGCATTACGAAAACTTCAATGGGCGGCTTGAATGTTTTGCTTGAAACTGTGGTCACAAGCCTCAGTCCGCTTATTGCCCGTCGGGAATCCTCCATGCGTCTGTGTAACTACCTTTTAGTCGGCTGCCTGTCGGTGTTCGCCCTGGCCGCTCATGCCGAAACCGTCAAGAACCTCTACCAGGTCCGTGAAACCGTGGCCGGCCAGACCCCCGAAGAGCGCGACGCAGCCACCCAGCGCGCGCTCGAGACCCTGGTGTTGCGCCTCACCGGCGACCCCAAGGCGGTCAGCGCCCCCGGCCTTGCGGCGGTACGCAAGGACCCGCAGCAAATCATCACCCAATTTGGCTATGAAGCCGGCCCGCCGGAAAGCCTGCGCGTGGACTTCGACCAGGCCAGCACCGACAACGCCCTGCGCCAGGCCGGGTTGCCCACCTGGGGCAACAACCGCCCCAGCGTGCTGGCCTGGTGGCTGAACGAAGGCACCGACGGCGCCAACCTGGTGGGCGACGGCCAGCCGACCGCCGAGCCCCTGCGCCGCGCCGCCCAGCACCGTGGCCTGCCGTTGCGCCTGCCGCTGGCCGACCTGGGCGAGCAATCGCTGGGCACCGCCAAGACCCTGGACGGCAGCGATGCCACGCCGTTGCGTGCCGCCTCCGACCGCTACGGGGCCGACGGCCTGCTGGCCGTGCACGCGAAGCAGGAGGGTGGCAAATGGAGCGCCCAGTGGCATCTGTACCTGGGCGACCGCCCCGAGCAGGGCAAGGCCGAGGGCGATGACCCCGCCGCCCTGGCCGATGCCGTGCTGCTGGCTGTCAGCGAACGCCTGGCGCCGCGCTACGTGGTCAAGTCCGGAGGCGGTGCCAGCACCGACATGAGCTTGCAGGTCGAAGGCATGACCCTTGAGCGCTACGCCGCCCTGGGCCGCCTGCTGGAACCGTTCAACGCCAAGCTGAAATCCGTCGATGGCGACAAGGTGGTGTACCAGGTGAGCGGCAACAACGACCAGCTGCGCGCGCAACTGGCCCTGGGCAAGCTCAGCGAGATGCCGCCGGAAGCGGCGCCCGTGGTCGCTACCCAGCCGCTTGCGCCTGGCGCCGCGCCAGCCCCTGCACCGCAACCAGCCCCCGGCCTGCGCTTCCATTGGTAATGCACTGTTCTTCTCTTTATATAAGGCTTGGGTGTTTTGATGACTGACATGCGTCGTTGGGTCTGGGTGGGGGCGGTGCTCCTGCTCTGCCTGTTCGTGTATTTCCTGCACCCCATTCTTTCGCCGTTCCTGGTGGCGATCGTGCTGGCCTACATGGCCGACCCGCTGGTGGACCGCCTGGAAAAGGTCGGCCTGTCGCGCACCTGGGGCGTCATCGTGGTGTTCTCGCTGTTCACCCTGGTGTTCATGATTGCCCTGCTGGTGCTGGTGCCACTGCTGGCCAAGCAGTTCGTGCGCCTGTACGAGCTGGCGCCGCAGGTGCTGGACTGGCTGCAGCACGTGGCCCTGCCGTGGGTGCAGGCCAAGCTGGGCCTGGCTGACGGTTTCTGGAAGTTCGACAAGATCAAGGCCGCCATCACCGAGCACATGGGCCAGACCACCGACATCGTCGGCGTGGTGCTGAGCCAGGCCACCGCCTCCAGCCTGGCGCTGATCGGCTGGCTGACCAACCTGGTGCTGATCCCGGTGGTGGGTTTCTACCTGCTGCGCGACTGGGACCTGATGATGGCCAAGATCCGCAGCCTGTTGCCGCGCCACCGCGAGGGCAAGATCGTCGCCCTGGCCAAGGAGTGCCACGAAGTGCTGGGCGCGTTCGTGCGGGGCCAGCTGCTGGTGATGCTGGCGCTGGGCATCATCTACGCCGCCGGCCTGATGCTGGTAGGGGTAGAGCTTGGGCTGTTGATCGGCCTGATCGCCGGCCTTGCCGCCATCGTGCCGTACATGGGCTTCATCATCGGTATCAGCGCGGCGATGATCACCGGGCTGTTCCAGTTTGGTGGCGACATCTACCCGCTGATGGGCATTGGTGCGGTGTTCCTGGTGGGGCAACTGCTCGAAGGCATGGTGCTGACCCCGATGCTGGTGGGCGACCGCATCGGCCTGCACCCGGTGGCAGTGATCTTCGCCATCCTGGCTGGCGGCGAGCTGTTCGGCTTTGCCGGCGTGCTGCTGGCGCTGCCGGTGGCCGCGGTAATCATGGTGCTGCTGCGCCATGCCCATGATCTGTATAAGGAATCGGACATCTACGGCGGGCAGGAAGACCCCGACCTGTAGTGGCGTCGTGCACCCGCCGGTTCACCGGCGGGTGTGAAAATGTTCGCAAACCTTTGATTTTGCTTGTGGTCTGTTGCATTGTGCCCTCAGCGTCACGGGTATAAACTTTGCTAACTTCACACAGAGGCCCCCTGCGGTTCGCCAGAACCGTCAGCCAGCATGAAACCGATTCAGCTGCCCTTAGGTGTGCGTCTGCGTGATGACGCTACCTTCATCAATTACTATCCAGGCGCCAATGCCGCTGCACTCGGCTACGTCGAACGCCTGTGCGAAGCCGACGCTGGCTGGACCGAAAGCCTGATCTACTTGTGGGGCAAGCAGGGCGTGGGCCGTACCCACCTGCTGCAGGCCGCGTGCCTGCGCTTCGAACAGATGGGCGAGCCCGCGGTGTACCTGCCGTTGGCGCAATTGCTCGACCGTGGCGTGGAAATCCTTGATTACCTGGAGCAGTACGAACTGGTGTGCCTGGACGACCTGCAGGTCATCGCCGGCAAGCCGGAGTGGGAAGAGGCCATGTTCCACTTGTTCAACCGCTTGCGCGACAGCGGTCGGCGCCTGTTGATCGCAGCCTCCCATTCGCCCCGCGAACTGGCGGTGAGGCTGCCCGACCTGAAGTCGCGCCTGACCATGGCGCTGATCTTCCAGATGCGCCCGCTGTCGGACGAAGACAAGCTGCGCGCCTTGCAGCTGCGGGCCTCGCGCCGCGGCCTGCACCTGACCGACGAGGTTGGGCACTTCATCCTCACCCGCGGCACCCGCAGCATGAGCGCCCTGTTCGACCTGCTGGAGCGCCTGGACCAGGCCTCGCTGCAGGCCCAGCGCAAGCTGACCATTCCCTTCCTCAAGGAAACCCTGGGTTGGTAGACCCGCAGCTGCTGGCCCGCGCCGGCGCTGCCCTGCGCGATGCCCGGCGCATCCTGGTGATTACCGGTGCCGGGTTGTCCGCCGACTCTGGCCTGCCCACCTATCGTGGCCTGGGCGGCCTGTACAACGGCACCACCAGTGAAGGCCTGCCCATCGAAAAAGCCCTGTCGGGGCCCATGCTCGAACGCGACCCGGCGCTGTGCTGGAAATACCTCGCGCAGCTGGGCGAAGCCTGCCTGGGCGCGCAGCCAAACGCCGCCCACCACGCCATTGCCCAACTGCAACAGGCCAAGCCGGAATGCTGGGTGCTGACGCAAAATACTGACGGTTATCACCGTCAGGCAGGAAGTCCCGACGAACGGTTGATCGAAATTCACGGACAATTGGCGCCACTGTTCTGTCGCGCCTGTGGCGCCACAAGCGACCGTTTGCGTGAAATCCTTGGTGAGCCACTGCCGCCGCGCTGTAACGTCTGTAATGGCGTTATGCGGCCTTCCGTGGTGCTTTTCGAGGAAATGCTGCCCGAGCGGGCGATTGAGGCGCTGTATCAGCAAATGGCGATCGGTTTCGAGGTGGTGCTGGTGATCGGCACCACGGCAAGCTTCCCCTACATTAACGCGCCCATCGCTGAAACCCGCGCCGCTGGCGGGTTTGCCATTGAGATCAACCCATTGCGAAGCGGGCTTTCTGCCAGCATGGACGTGTTTTTTGAGAGTAGGGCGTTAGAAGTCATGCCGAAACTGCTGAGTCACATTTTTTTCGATTGAATTTGCAAATGGATTTGATAGAAGGCATAGTCGCGTCTTCTTAATTTCTACAGACACGGTCGTGCCCATGCTAAAGCGCTTCGCACCCCTCGTGCCCCTCGCACTCGTGACCCTGCTTTTCGGCTGCGCGGCTCATACGCCGGTTTCGCAGCAACAGGCTCTCAACCCGGTGACTCCGCAGTCCCAGGCCCAGGCGAAAGCTGTAACCCTGAATTTCCAAGAAGAAGAGCTGGACACCGAAAAGGAACTGGCTGACTTCTCCGATAACAGCAAGCCCTACCAGATGCCAATGCTGGCCGACAGCATCCTGGAACGCGGCAAATCGCTGATCGGTACCCGCTATCGCACCGGTGGTTCCACTGAATCGGGCTTCGATTGCAGCGGTTTCATTGGTTACCTGTTCCGCGAAGAGGCCGGCATGACCTTGCCGCGTTCCACGCGTGACATGATCAACGTGAAAGCTCCCCTGGTAGCCCGCAACAACCTCAAGCCCGGTGACCTGCTGTTCTTCAGCACCCGTGGCCGTGGGCGCGTGAGCCACGCCGGCATCTACCTGGGTGATGACCAGTTCATCCACTCCAGCAGCCACCGCAGCGGCGGCGTGCGCATCGACAGCCTCGATGACGCCTACTGGAGCAAGACCTTTATTGAAGCCAAGCGTGCCTTGGCCATGGCGCCCGCCACCACGACTATCGCACGCAAGTAAGCAGTCTGGGGCGGTACCTGCAGCGGCGGCGCACTGAGAAGTGTGCCGCCGTTGCGCGTTTTCGGGAATACAAGCTAGTCTTCAACGGCAGTTGAATCAGGATGGTTCTGTTTATGTCGCCTACGGTCCGTTTCGCGCTATTAATTGTTGCAGGCCTGCTCAGTGCCTGCGCTGGCCATAAGCCGCCACCTGCGCCCGCGCCGGTGTACCAGCCTTTCGTTTCAGCCCCCCAACAGCCCCTTTCGCCCCAGGCCGATGACGTATTGATGCGTGCCATCGGGTTGGTTGGCACCCCCTATCGTTGGGGTGGCAACACGCCTGATTCGGGCTTCGACTGCAGTGGCCTGATCGCCTACGTCTATCGCGATGCCGCCGGCATCAGCCTGCCGCGCTCCACGCGGGAGATGATCAGCATGCGCGCCCCGGACGTCAGCAAGGATGCCCTGCAGTCCGGCGACCTGATCTTCTTCGCCACCAGCGGCGGCTCGCAAGTCAGCCATGCCGGCATCTACGTGGGCGAGGGCCGCTTCGTGCATGCCCCGGCCACGGGTGGCACAGTGAAGCTGGACTACCTCAACAAGCCCTACTGGCAGCACGCCTACCTGAACGCCAAGCGCGTGCTGCAGCCAGCGAGCCTGGCGCATAACCCTTGATGTGTCTGTGGGAGCTGGCTTGCCAGCGAGCTCTTCGGGGTTCCCCCAAAGCTCGCTGGCAAGCCAGCTCCCACAGGTTGTTTACTTCGCAGCCGTTACCCGCCAGATCTTGTTCCCCACATCATCCGCCACCAACACCCCGCCCTTGTGGTCCTCGGTCACGCCCACCGGCCGGCCCATGGCCTGCTCTTTGTCATTGAGGAACCCGGTCAGCACGTCAATCGGCTGGCCGCTGGGCTTGCCGTCCACGAACGGCACGAAAATCACCTTGTAACCGCTGTGCGGCTTGCGGTTCCACGAGCCGTGCTGGCTGACGTAGGCGCCATGGTTGAACGGCGCGGCCAGGCCGCCGCTGTTGCTGGCAAAGGTGAAACCGATGGACGCGGTGTGCGGCCCCACGGCGTAGTCCGGGGCGATGGCCTTGGCCACCAGGCCCGGGTTCTGCGGGCTGACGCGGTTGTCGATGTGCTGCCCGTAGTAGCTGAACGGCCAGCCATAGAAGCCGCCATCCTTCACTGAAGTGATGTAGTCGGGCACCAGGTCGCTGCCGATTTCGTCGCGTTCGTTGACTGAAGTCCACAGCTGCCCGGTCTGCGGCTCGAACGCCATGCCGTTGGGGTTGCGCAGGCCCGAGGCGTAAATGCGGTGCTCGCCAGTGGCCCGGTCCACTTCCCAGATGGCCGCCCGGCCTTCTTCCTTGTCCAGGCCGTTCTCGCCGACGTTGCTGTTGGAGCCTACGGTGACGTACAGCTTGTTGCCCGACGGGCTGGCAATGACGTTCTTGGTCCAGTGGTGGTTGAGTGGCCCGCCGGGCAGGTCGGTGACCTTGGTGCCCTGGCCGGTGATGGCGGTGGCGCCAGTGTCGTAATGGAAGCGCAGCAGCGCATCGGTGTCGGCCACGTACAGGTCGCTGCCGACCAGGGTGATGCCGAACGGCGAATTGAGGTTGGCGATGAAGACCGTGCGGGTGTCGGCCTTGCCGTCACCGTCGGTGTCGCGCAGCAAGGTGATGCGGTTGGCGCTAGGCACGCCGGCGCCGGCCTTGCCCATCACCTTCTTCATCACCCAGCCCTTGATGCCCTTGCCGTCCTCGGGCTTGGGCGGGGCGTTGGTCTCTGCCACCAGCACGTCGCCGTTGGGCAGCACATACAGCCAGCGCGGGTGGTCCAGGCCTTCGGCGAAGGCCGCCACCTGGGTGCCTTGCGCCGCCTGGGGTTTTTCGTCGGCGGGCCAGCCGATGGCGTCGGCGATGTTCACCGTGGGGATCAACGTCTTGTTTGGCTCCGGCAATTGCGGGTGCGGGCCGGTGCCGTCGGTCACTTTCAGGGTAGAAGACTCGCCGCAAGCCAGCAGCGTGCTGGAGGCGAGGATGATCAGGGCCAGGCGGGTCTTGTGCATTGTCGGTTCTCACTCAGGCGCGATGTCTTCAGTAGAGGGCAGGGCAGGGGTGGTGGTTCCAACGGATTGCCCCCAGCTTTAATTGACCTCCCACCCCCAACCCTCTAACCTTCCCGGCGTGTTTCAGGTGCCTTGCAGCCCAACGGCTGGCAGGGTGAAACAGGGAAGCCGGTGAGCCGCCGCAGGCGTGCGAGCCCGGCGCTGCCCCCGCAACGGTAAATGAGTCAAGGTCGCGCATGGCGCCACTGGGCCGGTCTGGTTCGGGAAGGCGCGCGGCCGGGGTGTGCATGCCCCCGCTCATGAGCCCGGAGACCGGCCTGGAACCCTTCTTGGCAAGCCGCAGGCTTGCCGGTCCCCTTTTGTTCTGTCGCGCGGGTGAGAGCGGCATTGACGAGTCTGTGCTGCGCCCGTCCGGGCCGCGGCTTTTCGTCGATGTCGCCTGTGTGCAGGTGTAGCGGAGAGCTGCGATGAGTGAATCCCAGGAACGTGAACAACGCCATTTGGCGCGCATGTTGCGCAAAAAGGCAGTCATTGACGAGCGCATCGCCAATGCGCCCAACGAATGCGGGCTGCTGCTGGTACTGAGCGGCAACGGCAAGGGCAAGAGCAGTTCGGCCTTCGGCATGCTCGCGCGCGCCATGGGCCATGGCATGCAATGTGGTGTGGTGCAGTTCATCAAGGGCCGCAACGCCACCGGCGAAGAGCTGTTCTTCCGCCGCTTCCCCGAGCAAGTGCGCTACCACGTGATGGGCGAGGGCTTCACCTGGGAAACCCAGGACCGCCAGCGCGACATCGCGGCTGCCCAGGCCGCCTGGGAAGTGTCCCGTGGCCTGCTGCAGGATGAAAGCATCGGCCTGGTGATTCTCGACGAGCTGAACATTGCCCTCAAGCACGGCTACCTGGACCTCGACCAGGTGCTGGCCGACCTGCAGGCGCGCCCGCCCATGCAGCACGTGGTGGTGACCGGCCGCGGCGCCAAGGACGAGATGATCGAACTGGCCGACACCGTCACCGAGATGGGCATGCTCAAGCACGCCTTCCAGGCCGGCATCCGCGCCCAGAAGGGCATCGAGCTATGACCCAGCCGCGTCATTGCCCGGCGGTGCTGATCGCAGCACCTGCATCTGGCCAGGGCAAGACCACCGTCACCGCCGCCCTGGCGCGCCTGCATCGCAACCAGGGGCGCAAGGTGCGGGTGTTCAAGTGCGGGCCGGATTTCCTCGACCCCATGATTCTGGAACGGGCCAGCGGCGCGCCGGTGTACCAGCTGGACCTGTGGATGGTAGGCGCCGAGGAAAGCCGGCGCCTGTTGTGGGAAGCGGCGGCCGAGGCCGACCTGATCCTGATTGAAGGGGTGATGGGCCTGTTCGACGGCACCCCCAGCAGCGCCGACCTGGCGCGGCACTTCGGTGTGCCGGTGCTGGGCGTGATCGACGGCACCGCCATGGCCCAGACCTTCGGCGCCCTGGCCCTGGGCCTGGCGCGCTACCAGCCGGACCTGCCGTTCGCCGGCGTGCTGGCCAACCGCGTCGGCACCCTGCGCCACGCGCAACTGCTGGAAGGCAGCCTCACCGAAGGCCTGCGCTGGTACGGCGCGCTGTCCCGCGAGACCGGCATCGAACTGCCTAGCCGCCACCTCGGCCTGGTGCAGGCCAGCGAACTGAATGACCTGGACCTGCGCCTGGACGCAGCCGCCAACGCCCTGGCGGCAAGCTGCGAGGTGGCACTGCCACCACCGGTCACCTTCGCCGCGCCGACCCCGGTGCCGTGTGAAGCGCTGCTGGCCGGGGTGCGCATCGCCGTCGCCCGTGACGAAGCCTTCGCCTTCACCTACGGTGCCAGCCTGGACCTGTTGCGCGCCATGGGCGCCGAGCTGAGCTTCTTCTCGCCGGTGCATGACGCGCAACTGCCGGCCTGCGACAGCCTGTACCTGCCCGGTGGCTACCCGGAACTGCACCACCACACCCTGGCGGCCAACGCGCCCATGCTGGCGGCGATCCGCGTCCACCACGCCGAGGGCAAACCGCTGCTGGCCGAATGTGGCGGCATGCTTTACCTGCTGGACGCCCTGACCGACGTCGACGGCCAGCGCGCCGAGCTGCTCGGCCTGCTGCCGGGCGAAGCAGTGATGCAAAAACGCCTGGCGGCCTTGGCCCTGCAAGCAGTGGAGCTGCCCGAAGGCACCCTGCGCGGCCACACTTACCACCATTCGCTGACCAGCACTGCGCTTGAGCCCATCGCCCGGGGCATCAGCCCCAACGGTGGCCGCGGCGCCGAAGCGGTGTACCGCGATGGCCGACTGACGGCGTCGTACGTGCACTTCTATTTCCCGTCCAACCCGGCGGCCATCGCCGCCCTGTTCTGCCCCAAAGGGGCCTCGCACACTTGATGACTGACAACGCCTACACCGCCGCCGAGCGCGCGGCCATCTACCGAGCCATCGGTGAGCGCCGCGACATGCGTCACTTCGCTGGCGGCGACGTCGCCCCGCCATTGCTGAGCCGCCTGCTGCACGCCGCCCACCAGGCGCCCAGCGTCGGCCTGATGCAGCCGTGGCGCTTCATCCGCATCAGCGACCGTGCCCTGCGCGGGCAAATCCAGGCAGTGGTGGAGCACGAGCGGGTGCGCACCGCCGAGGCGCTGGGCGAGCGCTCGGACGAGTTCATGAAACTCAAGGTGGAAGGCATCAACGACTGTGCCGAAGTGCTGGTGGCGGCGCTGATGGATGACCGCGAGCGGCACATATTCGGCCGCCGGACCCTGCCGGAGATGGACCTGGCGTCGCTGTCCTGCGCCATCCAGAACCTGTGGCTGGCGGCGCGCGCCGAGGGGCTGGGCATGGGCTGGGTGTCGCTGTTCGACCCCCAGGCATTGGCCGAGCTGCTGGGCCTGCCCGCCGGCGCCAAGCCCATGGCCGTGTTGTGCCTGGGCCCGGTGACCGAATTCTATCCCTCGCCCATGCTGGTGATGGAAGGCTGGGCTGCGGAAAAGCCCCTGGCCGAGATGCTCTACGAAAACCAGTGGGGGGTGAAGCCATGAGCATCGCCCTGGTCACGGTTGCCGGCGTGGCGCTGGACGCCTTGCTGGGCGAGCCGAAAAGCCGCCACCCGCTGGTCGCCTTCGGGCGCCTGGCCGACCGCCTGGAACGGCGCTTCAACAGCGGTGGCCGTGGCTGGCGCAGCCACGGTGTGACGGCGTGGTTCCTGGCCGTGATTCCCTTGACGCTGCTGGCGACGCTGCTGTCCTGGCTGCCGTACCTGGGCACCCTTGTGGAAATCCTGGCGCTGTACTGCGCCCTGGGCCTGCGCAGCCTGGGCGAGCACGTGGCCCCCGTGGCCCAGGCGCTGCGCAGCGATGACCTGGACACCGCGCGCACCCGCGTGGGTTACCTGGTCAGCCGCCAGACCAGCGAGCTGGATGCCAACGCCGTGGCCCGCGCCGCCACCGAGTCGGTGCTGGAAAACGGTAGCGACGCGGTATTCGCCGCGCTGTTCTGGTTTGCCGTGGCCGGCGCGCCGGGCGTGGTGCTGTACCGCCTAAGCAATACCCTGGACGCCATGTGGGGCTACCGCAACGAGCGTTTCGAACGTTTCGGCTGGGCGGCAGCGCGCATCGACGACGTCCTCAACTATATTCCTGCCCGGCTGGTGGCGCTGACCTACGCGGGGCTGGGCAAGACCCGCCTGGCCCTGCGCTGCTGGCGTCGGCAGGCGCCGCAATGGGACAGCCCCAACGCCGGCCCGGTGATGGCTGCCGGTGCCGGTGCCCTGGGCGTCGAGCTGGGCGGCCCGGCGGTCTATCATGGCGAACTGCATGAACGCGCGACGCTGGGCGAAGGCCCGGCGGCCGACGCCGACGCCATCGACCGCGGCTGGCAACTGGTGCAGCGCGGTGTGTGGCTGTGGCTGCTGATCCTGTGTGTGGGAGGGCAATTCTATGCTTGAGCACGGTGGACGGCTGCGCAAGGCCGCGCAGCAATACGGCATCGCCGAAGCCGACTGGCTCGACCTGTCCAGCGGCCTGGCGCCCTGGCCCTGGCCGATCCCGCCGATTCCCGAGCGCGCCTGGGCACGCTTGCCGGAAACCGACGACGGCCTGGAAGCGGCGGCCTGCGCCTACTACGGCGTCAACCAGGTGCTGCCGGTGCCCGGTTCCCAGTGCGCTATCCAGCTGCTGCCGCGCCTGCGCCGCGGCGGCAAGATCGGCGTGCTGTCGCCATGCTACGCCGAGCATGCCGAGGCCTGGCGCCGCGCCGGGCACCTGGTGCGCGAGGTCAGTGAGAGCGAAGTGGACTTCTTCCTCGACAGCCTCGACGTGCTGGTGGTGGTCAACCCCAACAACCCCACCGGCCGCCTGCTGCCCGCCGAACGCCTGCTGGACTGGCACGCGCGGCTGGCCCAGCGCGGCGGCTGGCTGGTGGTGGACGAAGCCTTCATGGACAACACCCCGGCGGTCAGCCTTGCGCCCCACGTGGAGCGCCCCGGGCTGATAGTGCTGCGCTCGTTCGGCAAATTCTTCGGCCTGGCCGGCGTGCGCCTGGGCTTTGTGCTGGGGCAGAAAAAGTTTCTTCAGCTGCTGGCCGAACAGGTCGGCCCCTGGGCCGTCAGCGGCCCCACGCGCATTCTCGGCCAGGCCTGCCTGAACGACACCGCCGGGCACCAGCGCATGATCGAGCGCAGTGACCTCGCCAGCCTGCGCCTGGCCGCCCTGCTGGCGCGCTTCGAGCTGGCGCCGCACGGCGGCTGCGCGCTGTTCCAGTGGCTGGTCAGCGACAAGGCCGTGGCGCTGCACGAGTTCCTGGCCCAGCGCGGTATTCTCGTGCGCCTGTTCGTCGCCACCAGTAGCGTGCGCTTCGGCCTGCCACCCGAAGAGCCCGACTGGCTGCGCCTGGAACAAACGCTGCACGCCTTCAACGAGGAACATCCGTGAGTACATTGATGGTGCAGGGCACCACCTCCGATGCCGGCAAAAGCACCCTGGTGACCGCGCTGTGCCGCTGGCTGACCCGTCAGGGCGTCGCCGTGGTGCCGTTCAAGCCGCAGAACATGGCGCTCAACAGCGCGGTGACCGCCGACGGCGGCGAGATCGGCCGCGCCCAGGCCGTGCAGGCCCAGGCCGCCTACCTGGCGCCGCACACCGACATGAACCCGGTGCTGCTCAAGCCCAACAGCGACACCGGCGCCCAGGTCATCATTCATGGCCGCGCAGTCACCACCATGAACGCCGTGGCCTACCACGACTACAAGGCCATCGCCATGCAGGCGGTGCTGGCCTCGCACCAGCGCCTGAGCCAGCAGTACCCGGTGGTGATGGTGGAAGGCGCCGGTTCGCCGGCCGAGATCAACCTGCGCGCTGGCGACATCGCCAACATGGGCTTTGCCGAAGCGGTGGATTGCCCGGTGCTGCTGATCGCCGACATCAACCGTGGCGGTGTGTTCGCCCACCTGGTGGGCACCCTGGAATTACTTTCGCCCAGTGAGCAGGCGCGGGTGCAGGGTTTCATCATCAACCGTTTCCGTGGCGACATCGCCTTGCTGCAACCAGGCCTGGACTGGCTGGAAGCGCGCACCGGCAAACCGGTGATCGGCGTGCTGCCCTACGTGCTGGACCTGCACCTGGAAGCCGAAGATGGCCTCGACCGGCGCCAGGCCGACAAGGCCGCCCAAGTGCTCAAGGTGATCGTGCCGGTGCTGCCGCGCATCAGCAACCACACCGACTTCGACCCGCTGCGCCTGCACCCGCAAGTGGACCTGCAGTTCATCGGCCCCGGCGACAGCATTCCGCCGGCCGACCTGATCATCCTGCCGGGCTCCAAGAGCGTGCGCAGTGACCTTGCGTACCTGCGTGCCCAAGGCTGGGAAACTGCCATCGCCCGTCACCTGCGCTACGGCGGCAAGCTGCTGGGTATCTGCGGCGGCCTGCAGATGCTTGGCCAGCAGGTGCATGACCCGCTGGGCCTGGAAGGCGCGCCGGGCTCAAGCCCGGGCCTGGGCCTGCTGGCGTACGAGACCACCCTTGAAAGCGAAAAGCAGCTGCGCAACGTGCAGGGCCGCCTGAGCCTGGAAGGCGCTGCCGTGGCCGGCTACGAAATTCATGCCGGCGTCACCCGTGGCCCGGCGCTGGCAAACCCCCTGGTGCAGCTGGACGACGGCCGCAGCGACGGCGCCATCAGCGACGACGGCCAGGTGTTGGGCACCTACCTGCACGGGCTGTTCGAGGCGTCGGCCTCCAGCAGCGCGCTGCTGCGCTGGGCCGGCCTTGAAGACGTGCAGGACGTGGACTACCACGCCCTGCGCGAAGTGGACATCGAACGCCTGGCAGACCTGGTGGAAAAGCACCTGGACACCGAACGCCTGCGCGCCCTGTGCGGCCTGCCACAGGAGGCGCCAGCATGTTGCAACTGATTCTGGGTGGCGCCCGCTCGGGCAAGAGCCGCCTGGCCGAACAGCGCGCCGTCGACAGCGGCCTGGCCGTGACCTACATCGCCACCAGCCAGCCGCTGGACGGCGAAATGAACGAGCGGGTGCGCCTGCACCGCCAGCGCCGCCCCGAACAGTGGGGCCTGGTGGAAGAGCCGGTGCAACTGGCGCAGGTGCTGCTTGGGCACGCCAGCGCCGAGCGCTGCCTGCTGGTGGATTGCCTGACCCTGTGGCTGACCAACCTGCTGATGCTCGAAGACCCCGCACGCCTGGCGCACGAGCGCGAGGCGCTGCTGCAGTGCCTGGCCCAACTGCCGGGCGAAATCATTTTTGTCAGCAACGAGACCGGTCTCGGCGTAGTGCCCCTGGGCGAACTGACCCGCCGCTACGTGGACGAGGCCGGCCTGTTGCACCAGGCCCTGGCCGAACGCTGCCAGCGCGTGACCCTGACCGTCGCCGGCCTGCCCCTTACCCTGAAAGGAACCGACACATGAGCAATGCCTGGTGGCTGAACCCATGCCAGCCCATCGACACCCTGGTGCTGCAGCAGGCCCAGGAGCGCCAGCGCCAGCTGACCAAGCCGGCCGGCTCGCTGGGCCCGCTGGAGGACGTGGCGGTGCAACTTGCCGGCCTGCAACACCGCTTGAAGCCGTCGGTGGACAAGGTCTGGATCAGCATTTTCGCCGGTGACCACGGCATCGTCGCCGAAGGCGTGTCGCCGTACCCGCAGGAAGTCACCTGGCAGATGCTGCTGAATTTCGTCAACGGCGGCGCGGCCATCAGCGTGCTTGCCCGCCAGTTGAACGCGCAACTGGAAGTGGTCGACCTGGGCACCGCCAGTGCTGTCGACAACCTGCCGGGCGTGCGCCACGAACGCGTCGGCCCGGGCACGCGCAACTTCGCCAAGGAGCCGGCCATGACCCGCGCCCAGGGCGAGCAGGCCCTGCAGGTAGGCCGCGACAGCGTGCAGCGCGCCCTGGCCGCCGGCACCCAGCTGTTCATTGGTGGCGAGATGGGTATCGGCAACACCAGCTCGGCTGCTGCGCTGGCCTGCGCCCTGCTGGATTGCCCGATCACCGACCTGGCCGGCCCCGGCACCGGCCTGGACGCTGCTGGCGTCAGCCACAAGGCCCAGGTGATTCAGCGCGCGCTGGAAACTCATGCCAACCTGCCTGCCGACCCGCTGGAACGCCTGCTGTGCTTCGGTGGTTTTGAGGTGGTGGCTTTGGTCGGCGCCTATCTGGCCGCTGCCCAGGCCGGCATTGCCGTACTGGTGGATGGCTACATCTGTACCGTCGCCGCCCTTGTGGCCACGCGCCTGAACCCGGGCTGCCGCGCCTGGCTGCTGTTCGGCCACCGTGGCGCCGAGCCCGGCCACCGCCATGTATTGGCGGCGCTGGACGCCCAGCCGCTGCTGGACCTGGGCCTTCGCCTGGGCGAGGCCAGCGGCGCCGCCCTGGCCGTGCCGTTGCTGCGCCTGGCCTGCGACCTGCACGGGCAAATGGCGACCTTCGCCGAAGCGGCCGTGGCGGACCGCGCCGAATGACCCTGGTGCTGGACCTGCTGCGCCACGGTGAAACCGAGCAGGGCGGCGGTTTGCGCGGCAGCATCGATGACGCGCTGACCGCCCGTGGCTGGCAGCAGATGCGCGATGCAGTAGCCGAGCGCAGCGGCTGGGACCGCATCATCAGCTCGCCGCTGCAGCGCTGCCGGCTGTTCGCCGAGGAACTGGCAGCGCAGCGGCAACTGCCCTTGAGCCTGGAGCCGGGCCTGCAGGAACTGCACTTTGGCGACTGGGAAGGGCGCAGCGCCGCCGAGCTCATGGTGACCGACGAGCGTGGCCTGGGCCTGTTCTGGTCCGACCCGTATGGGTTCACGCCACCCAACGGCGAGCCGGTGCTGGCGTTCAGCGCGCGCGTGCTGGGGGCGGTCGAGCGCCTGCAGGCGGCCTACGCCGGGCAACGTTTGCTGGTGGTCTGCCACGGCGGCGTGATGCGCCTGCTGCTGGCCCGTGCCCGTGGTTTGCCACGCGAGCAGTTGCTGTCAGTGGAAGCGGGCAATGGCAGCCTGTTCACCCTGGCGCTGGCTGCCGACGGCCACCTGCGCGAGGAAGGCTGAGCCATGTTGCCGTTCTGGATTGCCCTGCAATTTCTCAGCAGCTTGCCGGTACGCCTGGCCGGCATGCCGCCGCCCCAGGCCATGGGGCGTTCGCTGCTGTGTTACCCGCTGGTGGGGTTGCTGTTCGGCGTGCTGCTGTGGGCGCTGAACCTGCTGCTGGCAGGCAGCCCGGCCTTGCTGCACGCGGCGTTATTGCTCAGCGCCTGGGTGCTGCTCAGCGGCGGCCTGCACCTGGACGGCCTGGCCGACAGCGCCGATGCCTGGTTGGGCGGCTTTGGTGACAGGGCGCGCACCCTGGAAATCATGAAAGACCCGCGCAGCGGGCCCATCGCCGTGGTGACCCTGGTGTTGGTGCTGCTGCTGAAGTTCTGTGCGCTGCTGGCGGTGGTGGACAGCGGCCACGGCGCAATCCTGCTGATCGCCCCGTTGCTGGGCCGCGCGTCGCTGCTGGGCTTGTTCCTCAGCACGCCTTATGTCCGTGCCGGCGGCCTGGGCCAGGCGCTGGCCGACCATTTGCCGCGCGCGGCAGGGCGTGGGGTGTTGCTGCTCAGCGCCGTGGCCTGTGTGTTGCTGGCGGGGGTGAAGGCCCTGTGGGTCGTAGCCATTGCGCTGGCGGCTGGCCTCTGGCTGCGCCAGCTGATGGTGCGCCGCCTGGGCGGCACCACCGGTGACACCGCCGGGGCGCTGCTGGAGTTGCTGGAGATGATCGTGCTGGTGGCCTGGGCCCTGATGGCCTGAAGCCAGGCGGACCTCCTGTGGGAGCTGGCTTGCCAGCGAGCTTTTAGGGGCCTCGACAACTCGCTGGCAAGCCAGCTCCCACAGAGCTTGGCAGCCGCTGCAGGCATGGGGCTCGTTATGCGCTTGCGCCACGGCGGCTGGAAAGGATAATCGCCAACAGAATCAGCGCCCCACCCAGCAGCATCCGCAATGTCGGCGTCTCGCTGAAAATCACCCACGCAAACGCAATCCCGTAGACCGGCTCCAGCGCGAACACCACCGCCGCCGTGCGCGCCTTGATCACCGCCAGGCTGGCGACGAACAGGCTGTGGGCGATGCCGGTGCAGAACACCCCCAGCAGGCCGATCCACAGCCAATCCATGGCGCTGACGGCGGGTAATTGCGGCCACGCGGCAGGCACCAGGCACAGCGCCACCACGGCGTTCTGGCACAGCGCTGCCTGCACCGGCGGCACGCGTGTGCCACTGGCGCGGTTGACGAGCGACAGCACGGCGAAGGTCAGGCCGGAAAATACCGCCCACAGCAGGCCGGCCGTGGCCTGGCTGGCGATGTCGAACGCCGGGGTCACCAGAACCAGGCCAATGCTCACCAACAGCATCAGCAAAATCTCATTACGGCGAATACGCTCGCGGAACACCAAGCCTTCCAGCAGCACGGTAAACGCCGGGAAGCTGGCGAAGCCCAGCGTGGCCACGGCCACACCGGCCATTTTCACGGCGATGAAAAAGCTCACCCAATGCGCCGCCAGCAGGCCCCCGGCGCCCAGCAGCCGGCCCCAGTCCGCCGCTTCCAGGCGCTGCCAGCCGCGCCGCGCCAGGCCCAGGAACGCCGCCAGCGCCGCCACGGCGAACACCGCCCGGCCAAACACGATCACCACGGCACCAGCATTCGCCAGCTTGCCGAACACCCCGGCCAGGCCAAAGAACAGCGCGCCGAAATGCAGGGCGGCGAGGGCGGTGCGGTGGTTCATGTCATGTCCTTATGGCGGAGGGGGCTGTCATTTTATTGTTGCACGAGCGTCATGGTCATTTCATGACGCCGTCGCAAGCTTGTGCAAACCCTGACGGAAGCCTGCCCATGACCAGCGCCCAGTTTCCCAAGCCCACCGGCAAGCAGCGCGTGCGCACCTTGTGGATTTCCGATGTACACCTGGGTACCCGCGACTGCCAGGCCGAGCACCTGTCACGCTTCCTCAAGGCCTACCATGCCGACCGCATTTACCTGGTGGGCGACATCATCGACGGTTGGAAACTGCGCGGCGGCATGTACTGGCCGCAGGCGCACACCAATGTGATTCGCCGCCTACTGACCATGAGCAAGCGTGGCACCGAGGTGATCTACGTCACTGGCAACCATGACGAGTTCCTGCGCCGCTATTCCAAGCTGATTCTGGGCAATATCCAGCTGGTGGACGAAGCCGAGCACGTCACCGCCGATGGCCGCCGGCTGCTGGTGATTCACGGCGACCAGTTCGACGTTATCACCCGCTACCACCGCTGGCTGGCGTTTTTGGGGGATTCGGCCTACGAATTCACCCTTACCCTGAACCGTTGGCTGAACCACTGGCGGGCCCGCTACGGCTACGGCTACTGGTCGCTGTCGGCCTACCTCAAGCACAAGGTCAAGACTGCGGTCAGCTTCATCAGCGACTTCGAGGAAGCCATCGCCCATGAGTGCGTGAAGCGTGGCTTCCACGGGGTGGTGTGCGGGCACATCCACCACGCCGAGATCCGCCAGGTGGGCGAGGTGGAATACCTCAATTGCGGCGATTGGGTGGAGTCATGCACGGCGCTGATCGAGCATTGGGACGGGCAGATCGAGCTGTACCGCCTTGCAGATGCGCAGGCCGCGCAACTGGCCCAAGCCACCACCGTAACCCCGTAACAGGTGGGAGCTGGCTTGCCAGCGAGTTGTTCGCAGGCCCCACAGCTCGCTGGCAAGCCAGCTCCCACAAGGGATCGGTGTCACGCCGGCATATTGGCCAGTGCTTCACGGTAAAGCGAGCGCCTGGGTTCGGCGAACACCCGCGCCAGCATGGGCTCGAAGAAATCCAGGGGCAGGTGCTCATACGCCGGGTCGAACGCCGCGGCGTCATATTTTGCACAGAATTCGATGGTCTGCCGGTACTGCGGGTGGTCCTGGAATTGCTCGCGCAGGTGCCGGTCCATGCCCAGGTGATGGAAGAAGTAATAGCCCTGGAATATCCCGTGCTTCTCGACCATCCAGTGGTTCTCGGGGCTGACGAACGGCTTGAGGATGGCCGCGGCGATGTCCGGGTGGTTGTAGCTGGCCAGGGTGTCGCCGATGTCGTGCAGCAGCGCGCACACCACGTATTCCTCGTCGCGGCCATCGCGGTAGGCGCGGGTGGCGGTCTGCAGCGAGTGGGTCAGGCGGTCGACGGGAAAGCCGCCGAAATCGCCGTCCAGCAGGCGCAGGTGGGTGACGATGCGCTGGGGCAACTGGCGGGCATACTGGGCAAAGTCGTTGGCGATGATGGCCCAGTCCTGCTCGGTGCCATCCTTCATGTGGGTGAAGCGTGCTTGTTCGCTCATCTCGGCTCCGTCTGTCGCGGGTTGCGGCGAGTATAGACGCGGTTGCTAAAAGCCTACCTTGCCCACCAGCATGTCGCGGTACATCACGAAGTCGCCGAACAGGCTGTACAGCGGGTGGCGGAAGGTGGCCGGGCGGTTTTTCTCGAAGAAGAAATGGCCAATCCAGGCAAAGCTGTAGCCGGCCACCGGCAGGGCGATCAACAGCATCCAGCTGCCGCTGGCCACTATCCACGCCACCAGCGCTATCACCAGGCTGGTACCGATGAAGTGCAGGCGCCGGCACGTGCTGTTGCTGTGCTCCGCGAGGTAGTAGGGGTAGAAGTCGTTGAAGCTGGCAAACTCATGGTCTTTGTTCACGACGGCAGTCTCGCAGACGATCAATGGGACTACGTGGCACCTTATTTAAGTCTAGAGTGAACGACAAGGCGGGCCAGTGACCGAAGGCGCCAGTTTCGTATCTTTTGACACAATTGCCACGGTTTGAAAGGAATGGGGCGGCAGCGGCATGAGCGAACGGACCACATCGGCCAGTTGGGCCGGGGGCATTGTGAAGGCGCTGGAACTGGAAGGGCTGGACTGCCGGGCGCTGTTCGCCCAGCTGGGGCTCGACTACGGCGCCCTGGACGACCCCGATGCACGCTTTACCCAGGACTCGATGACGCGGCTGTGGACCCTGGCAGTCGAGCTGTCGGGCAACCCTGCCATTGGCCTGAACATGGCGCGGGTAGTGCGCCCGGCGTCTTTCCATGTGGTGGGCTATGCGCTGATGTCCAGCCGCACCCTGGCCGAGGGCTTCGAACGGCTGGTGCGCTACCAGCGCATCATCGCCGAAAGCGCCGACGTCAGTTTCAAACTGCTGCCCGAAGGCTACGGGCTGATCGTGACCGTGCACGGCGACCACCTGCCGCCCACCCGCCAGAGCGCCGAGGCCTCGCTGGCCTGCGCCTTGTCACTTTGCGGCTGGCTGAGCGGGCGCACCCTGCAACCGCGCAAGGTGATGATCCAGGGCAGTGAGCCCCCGGACCCCAGCGCTTATCAGCAGGCGTTCCATGCGCCGCTGGTGTTTGGCGCGCCCTACGATGCGCTGATTTTCGAGCGCGCCGACATGGAAGCGCCCCTGGCCACTGCCAACGAGGCCATGGCGGCACTGCACGACCGCTTCGCCGGGGAATACCTGGCGCGCTTCTCGGAAAGCCGCGTGACCCACCAGGCGCGCCAGGTGCTGTGCCGCCTGTTGCCGCAAGGCGAACCCAAGCGCGAGGCGGTGGCGCAGGTGCTGCACCTGTCCCAGCGCACCTTGCAGCGGCGCCTGCAGGACGAAGGCACCAGCTTCCAGGCACTGCTTGATGACACCCGCCGCGAACTGGCCGAGCAGTACCTGGCGCAGCCGCGCATGACCCTGCTCGAAGCCGCCTACCTGCTGGGCTTCGCCGACCCCAGCAACTTCTTCCGCGCCTTCCGCCGCTGGTTCGACACCACGCCGGGCGAATACCGTGCGCGCCTGCTGGGCACCGAAGAGTTGGAGGTCAGTGCCGCCAGAACGCCGGCATGCACAGCACCAGCACCGTAATGATCTCCAGCCGACCCAGCAGCATGCCGCCGGCCAGTATCCACTTGGCGGCGTCTGGCAGGCCGGCGAAGTTGCCGGAAGGCCCGATGGCTTCGCCCAGCCCCGGGCCCACGCCCGACACGGTGCTGGCGGCGCCGGTCAGCGCGGTCATCCAGTCCAGGCCCAGCAGCGACAACGCCAGGGCGATGCCACTGATGGTGATGGCGAAGAAGAACGAGAACGTCAGGATCGAGCGCACGATGTCTTCGTCCAGGCGGTGACCGTTGTACTTCTGGCGGATGACCGCGCGCGGGTGGATCAACTGGTTGAGGTTGGCCTTGAGCAGGATGTAGGCCACCTGGAAACGGAAAATCTTCACCCCGCCGGCCGTAGAGCCCGAACAGCCACCAATGAAGCCCAGATAGAAGAACAGCATCAGGGCAAAGTTGCCCCACAGGCTGTAGTCGCCCAGGGCGAAGCCGGTGGTGGTGACCACCGACGTCACGTTCAGCGCCACGTGGCGCAGGGCGGTCCACCACGGCAGGTTGGTCTGCCACCAATACCATGTGGTCATCACCAGCCAGGTCACCAGCAGCAGGCCGATAAAGCCCTGCACCTGTTCGTCACGCAGCAGCGCCCGGCGGTTGCCGCGCAGGGTGGCGACGTACAGGGTGAACGGCAGGCTGCCGAGGATCATCACCACCACCGCCACCCAGTGCACTGCCGGCTGCGACCACTTGGCCAGGGACTGGTCGGAGGTGGAAAAACCGCCGGTGGAAATCGCTGACATTGCGTGGTTGATGGCGTCGAACACGCTCATGCCCGCCGCCCAGAAGGCCAGGCTGCCCAGCGCGGTGATGCCGATGTACACCAGCACGATGGACTTGGCCACCATGTGCGAGCGGGGCATGACCTTCTCCGAACGGTCCGAGGACTCGGTCTGGAACAGCCGCATGCCACCCACCCGCAGCAGGGGCAGGATCGCCACCGCCATGCCGATGAAGCCGATGCCGCCCAGCCAGTGCAGCAGCGAGCGCCACATCAGGATGCCCGGCGACATGCTGTCGAGGCCGCTGAGCACGGTGGAACCGGTGGCGGTGATGCCCGACATGCTTTCGAAAAAGGCGTCGGTGTAGCTGGTGTGCTCGGTGAGCACGAAGGGCAGGGCGGCGAACACGCACACCACCAGCCAGCTGGACACGGTGAGCAGGTACATGTCGCGCGGGCGCAGGTTGACGTTGTCGGGGCGGCCGGGTATCAGCAGCGCCAGGCCGGCAACGAAGGTGATCAGGCTGGACCACAGGAATGACGGCAGGTCGCCGGTGTGGCCGAAAATCAGCAGGGTGGCCATGGGGACAACCATGCTGATCGCCAGGGTGATCAGGAAGATGCCGATGATAAAGCCAATGATGCGCAGGGTCGGCAACGCCATGGAGTCCGCTCGGGGCTGAAAAAAGAAGGGCGCCATTCTACCTGCGGGTCTGTGCATGTAAACCCGGCAAGGGTTTGCTCGTTATGTCTAGAATAGGTGCTCTTTCAATATTCAGGAGGTGGCCGATGGAGGCCCTCGACGCATTGCTCAACCGTGTATCCGTTCCGCGCCTGGTGGAGCCCGCGCCGTCGGCTGCGCAGCGCGAAGTGCTGTTCCAGGCCGCCCTGCGCGCGCCGGACCATGGCCAGCTGCGGCCATGGCGGTTCCTCACCGTGGAAGGCGCGGCCCGCGAACAGCTGGGTGAGATCCTGGCCGAGGCGGTGCAACTCAAGGGCGACGCCAGCCCGGCGGCCCTGGAAAAAGCCCGTGGCATGCCGCTGCGCGCGCCGTTGGTGGTCGTGGTGGTGGCGCGCCTGCAGGACCACTTCAAGGTGCCCAAGGCCGAGCAACTGTTGGCGGCCGGTTGTGCTGCGCAAAATATTTTGCTGGCGGCGTTTGCCCAGGGCATCGGCGCGGTGTGGCGCACCGGCGAGCTGGCCTATGCCCCGCACGTGGCCAAGGGCCTGGGGTTGGGCGAGGGTGAGGAGGTGATTGCCTTCCTGTACCTGGGTACGCCGTTGAACCCGCCGCGTGAAGCACCGGTGGTCAGCACCGCCGACTACGTCAGCGCCTGGTCGGCCTGATAGGCCTGGGCTTTTGACGCGGCCGTGGTGTGTGCCGTAGCAGCGGCCGCAGGCCGCGTCAGGCGGCGGTCACCGGGGTCAGCGGCAGGTCCAGGGTGGCCATGAAGCCACCTTCTGGGTGGTTGGCCAGGTTCAGGTTGCCGCCATGGCGTTCCACCGCCCGGCGTGCGATGGCCAGCCCCAGGCCATGGCCCGCTGCGGTCTGCCCGGGCGCGCGGTAGAACGGCTCGCCCAGCTGCGCCAGGTGCTCATCTGCCACGCCCGGGCCGTGGTCGCGCACGCTCAGTTCCACGTGTTCGTTCACCAGCCGCGCGCTCAACTCGATGGGCTTGTCCTCGGGGTTGAAGCGCAAGGCGTTGCGCACCAGGTTGTCCACCGCGCGTTCGATCATGGTTGGCCAGCCGGTGAGGGTCAGGCCCGGTTCGCAGTCAATCTTGATCTGCTGTTCCGCCGCGCTCAGGCGCGCATCGTTGCGCACGCTTTTCAGCACCGTGGCCACGTCCACCGGTTCCGCCGTGGCGTGTTCGGCGTCCAGCCGTGCCAGGGTCAGAATCTCGCTGATCAGGGCCTCGAGGCGGTCACACTCGCGGGTCAGGCGCGGCCACAGGCGCTCACGCTGCTCGGGCTCTGCACGCTCGGCCAGGGCCAGGGCAATGCGCAGGCGCGCCAGGGGCGAGCGCAGTTCGTGGGAGACGTCGCGCAGCAGCTGCCGCTGGCTGCCGATCAGGCTTTGCAGGCGGCCGCCCATGCGGTTGAAGTCGTTGGCCAGCACGCCGAACTCGTCGCGGCGCTTGGCCAGCTGCGCCAGGCTGTTCTGCTGGTAAGTGGTTTGCCCCAGCTCGTGCACCGCGCCGCGCAGGCGGCTCAGCGGGCGGGTGATGGACAGCGTCACCAGCAGGCTGAACAAGGTCAGCACCACCAAGGCAATGCCCAGCGCACTGAACGGCCACACCAGGCTCTGGCGGCGCCAGGCATCGAGCTCCGGGTGGGCGATGCGGTAGATCAGCAGGTAGGTGTCGCCCGTTTTCGGGCTGGTGTATTCGGCGGTCAGGCGGCGCCAGGGCAGCGGCCGGTCATCATTGCCGTCGCTCTGGCGTGCCTCGAAGGCAGCCGCGCGGCGCGGGAAGGTGCCGGGCACCACCGCTTCGCCGGCTTCGTTGAGCACCTGCACATCAATGTGGTAACGCCACTTGCGCTCTTCCAGCAGTTGCTGGGCCGCGTCCTGGCCGTCCTTCTCGTACGTTTGCACCCAGGTTTGCGCCAGGTTTTTCAGGCCAGGGTGCCGGCTGAGAATCCAGGTGTCCTGGTTCAACACGTGGCCCAGCAGTATCGACAGGCCGGCGACGAGGGCGATGGCCAGCCAGAAGCTTGCCAGGATTCGCCAGAACAATGATCGCAAGGGGAGTACCTCAAATGCAGAAGCCCGGACACGCGTGAGCGTGCCGGGTGGGGGTCAACGATAGGTGAAGCTTACTGGGCTTTCTGGCCTTTTTGGGCCTTCCACGCCTGGAATTCCTTCCATTCTGCGCGGCGCTCGTCCTGCTTCTTCTTCATTTCGTCGAACTGTTTCTGCTGGGTCGGGTTCAGCACGGCGCGGATGTCGGCGCGGGCCTTGTCATGCTTGGCAGCGATTTCGTCTTTCATTGCCTTCTGGTCGGCTGCTGGCAGTTTTTCCAGGTACTTGTGCAGCACTTCGCGGTCGATGTGGCGTTCTTCACCCATCAGTTGGCCGATTTTTTCGCGTTGCTCAGGGCTCAGATCCAGCTTGGCGAAGCCGTCGCGCGGGCCGCGCTCATGGTGCATGCCTGGGCCGCCGAAGCCTGGGCCGCCAGGGCCAGGACCGAAGCCTGGGCCGTCGCCGCCTTCAGGTGCAGCCATGGCAACGGTGGGCAGGGCGGCGGCGAACATCAGAGCCATAAGGGTCTTGCGCATGGTGAATCTCCTTGTCTCGTTGCCGGTGGTATTAACCGGATGAGCTCAGTTTATGGAGATCAAGGTCAGCTGCGGTCAGTGGACGGTAAAGCTTAGGTAAAGACGTCTGGGACGGGGGTTTACACAATCAACCGCGTCATCCGCATCGCGGCCAAGGCCGGCTCCTACACGATCGGCGTAGGAGCCGGCCTTGGCCGCGAAGGGGATAACGCGATGTTGAATTATCACTCGGCGTAGTAGTAGCCGCGGCTGCGCAGGGCGACGATGCGCGGGCGGCCGTCGGCGTGCGGGCCGATCTTCTTGCGCAGGTTGCTGACGTGCATGTCCAGGCTGCGGTCGTACAGGGTCAGCTTGCGGCCCAGGGCGATCTGCGCCAGTTCCTGCTTGTCCAGCGGCTCGCCGGGCTGGCGCAGCAGCGCTTCGAGCAGGCGGCTTTCGGAGATGGTCAGGGTAATGTCGTGCTCATCGATGGTGACCACGCCACGGGCCTGGCTGAAGCACAGGTCGCCCAGCTCCAGCTGGCCGCTGGCGGCGCTGGGGTGGCTGCGGCGCAGTACGGCGCGCAGGCGTGCGGTCAGCTCGCGTGGGTCGCAGGGCTTGGCCAGGTAGTCATCGGCGCCCAGTTCCAGGCCCAGAATGCGGTCCAGCGGCTCGCCACGCGCCGACAGCATCAGCACTGGCAGGTCGGGGTGTTCGTTGCGCAGCTGCTTGAGCAGCTCCAGGCCGCTGCCGTCGGGCAGCATCACGTCCAGCACCACGGCCGCCGGGGACAGTTCGGCCAAGGCCTTGCGGGCACTGCCGCCATCGTGGCAGGCACGCACCACGAAGCCTTCCTGGCTCAACCAGCTGCTGAGGAGCTCGCACAGCTCCACGTCATCATCAATCAGTAACAGATCGCTCATGAATCTCTCAGTTCAACCATTGCCGACGTTGTCTACGCCCGCCGCTGATAAAAATACCGCACACGGCAGCCAACAAGGCTACACCACCACCGGTGACAAACCATTGCTGTTGTTCGGTCAGCAGTCGCACGCCCGGGGCCATCTTGCCCTGCGCATCTTGCAATTGCAGTTTGAGCCGCTGGTTTTCCTGGCTCAGCTCGGCCCGTGCCCGCTCGCTGTCCTGCAACCGCTGCTGCAGGTCGCTGACCTGGCTGCCGGCGTTCAGCGCCAGGGGCGTGGAAGGCTCGTCGGCCTGGGCATCGCCGGCACCGAGCAGGAGCAGTACAAACAGCGAAAACAGCACACTCTGGCGCATAGAGACTCCCGAATCTGTCGATTGTTCGGCAGGTTGTCGGCAGTCATGGGCGAATGATGAGCAATGCGGGGCGACAAAGAAACAAAATTGTCGTGGGAGCTGTGGGAACTGGCACGCCAGCTCCCACTGTCAGCGGTTACGGCAGGGTTTGCTTGAACGGCTTGACCAGCACGTCGCCGTACACGCCGGCTTCCACGAACGGGTCGGCACCGGCCCATTCCTGGGCAGCGGCCAGGGATTCGAACTCGGCCACGATCAGGCTGCCGGAGAAGCCGGCGGCGCCCGGGTCGTTGCTGTCCACCGCCGGGTGCGGGCCGGCCAGGACCAGGCGGCCGTCATCCTTGAGCTTTTCCAGGCGCGCCAGGTGGGCCGGGCGTACGCTCAGGCGTTTTTCCAGCGAGTCAGGCGTGTCGGTGGCAATGATTGCGTAGAGCATGTCAGTCCTCGGTCTTCGGGGTGGTGGTGTCTGCGTCATGCAGGTGGCGGGACAGGTAGATACCCTGGCCTACCAGGAACAGCAGGGTCATGCCCAGGCTGCCGAAAACCTTGAAGTCCACCCAGATGCTCTGGAAGGTAAAGGCGACGAACAGGTTGGCGGCGCCGCTGAACAGGAAGAACACGATCCATGCCACGTTCAGGCGTGCCCACACGGCATCGGGCAGGGCCAGGGCGTGGCCCATCAGGCGCTTGATCAGCAGACGGTCGCCAATGAAATGGCTGCCGGTGAAGGCCAGGGCGAACAGCCAGTTGACCACCGGTGCCTTCCATTTCAGGAAGGTCTCGCTGTGAAAGGCCAGCGTCAGGCTGCCGAACACCAGGCACGCGGCCAGGGTCAGCCATTGGCTCTTCTCCAGCTTGCGCTGGGTGATGAACAGGATGCCGTAGACGATGATGGAGCTGGCGATCAGCACGCCGGTAGCGCTGAAGATGCCCCCCAGGGTGACCTGCTGGCCGGCGACTTCGACCGTGCGCGGGTCAAGCTTGTAGACGATGAAAAACAGGAACAGCGGGATGAAATCGATGAATTGTTTCACAATGGCAGCCAGAAGCAGGATGTGACGGCATAATAACAAACATCAAAGACAGCGAAAGCGCCACCACATGAATGTTGACCTGCACTGCCACAGCACCGCCTCCGACGGCTCCCTCTCGCCGACCGAGCTGGCTGCGCGCGCCCACGCCAACGGCGTGCGGGTACTGGCGCTGACCGACCACGACACCCTCGAAGGCCTGCCCGAGGCCCGCGAAGCCACGCGCGCGCTGGGCATGCAGTGGGTGAGCGGGGTGGAAATGTCCTGCACCTGGGGCGGCGCCACCATCCACGTGCTGGGGTACGGCTTCGAGCTCGACGCACCACCGTTGGTCGCCGCAGTGGAGGCCCTGCACACTGGCCGCTGGTTGCGTGCCGAGGAAATCAGCCGACGACTGGCACTCAAGGGCATGCCCGGCGCCCTGGAAGGCGCGCGCGCCATCCAGCAGGAACTGGGCGACAGCGGCAACGCTCCGGCGCGCCCGCATTTTGCCGAGTTCCTGGTGCGCCAGAACTACGTCAAGGACCGCGCCGAAGCCTTCCGCAAGTGGCTGGGCGCCGGCAAGCTGGGCGACGTCAAGTTGCACTGGCCTACCCTGGAAGACACCGTTGGCACCCTGCGGGCCTCGGGCGCGTGGGTGAGCCTGGCGCACCCGCTGCACTACGATTTCACCCGCAGCAAGCGCCGCAAGCTGATTGCCGACTATATTCAAGCCGGTGGCCAGGCAATTGAAGTGGTGAATGGCATGCAGCCTGCCGAACAGGTGGGCACCCTGTCGATCCTGGCGCGTGAGTTCGGTCTGCTGGTCAGCGCCGGCAGTGATTTCCATGGTCCAGGGGCCTGGTCCGAGATCGGTGTGTACCGACCCGTGCCAGAGGACTTGCCGCCTTTATGGTGCCGGTTCAAACATGAGCAGCCACTCGTCGTCTGACCAACAGGTAGAGAACGTGAGTCAATTCTTCCAGATTCATCCGGAAAACCCTCAGCCGCGCCTGATCAAACAGGCCGTGGAGATCATCCGCAAGGGCGGCGTGGTGATCTACCCCACCGACTCTTCCTACGCTATCGGTTGCCAGATCGGTGACAAGGGCGCCATTGAGCGCGTGCGCCGCCTGCGCAAGCTGGACGACAAGCACAACTTCACCCTGATCTGCCGCGACCTGTCGCAACTGGGCCTGTTCGCCAAGATCGACACCGGTGCCTTCCGCCTGCTGAAGGCGCACATTCCCGGGCCCTACACCTTCATTCTCAACGCAACCCGCGAGGTGCCGCGGCTGTTGCTGCACGACAAACGCCGCACCATTGGCCTGCGCGTGCCCGACCACCCCATTTCCCACGCGCTGCTGGAAGAACTGGGCGAGCCGCTGATGAGCGTCAGCCTGATCATGCCCGGCGAAACACTGCCCATGACCGACCCCTACGAGATGCGCCAGCTGCTGGAGCATCACGTCGACCTGATCATCGATGGCGGCTTTGGCGGCGTGTCGGCGTCCACGGTGATCAACCTCGCCGACGGCGAGCCGCAAGTGGTGCGCGTGGGCTGCGGCGACCCGTCGCCGTTCATGGCCGAGGCGTGAGTGGCGTGACCATTGCTGAAAACACCCCTGCCGTAGACGAACCGCGTGTGCCCGAGCAGCTGGCGCTGGTGTATGGCCAGTCGTTCACGGAAATGCCCGTGGACCTGTACATCCCGCCCGATGCCCTGGAAGTATTCCTGGAAGCCTTCGAAGGCCCGCTAGACCTGCTGCTGTACCTGATTCGCAAGCAGAACATCGACATCCTCGACATTCCCGTCGCGGAAATCACCCGCCAGTACATGGGCTACGTCGAGCTGATGAAAACCGTGCGCCTGGAGCTGGCCGCCGAGTACCTGGTGATGGCAGCCATGCTCGCCGAGATCAAGTCACGCATGCTGCTGCCGCGTTCGGCCGAGGCCGAGGTGGAAGAAGACGACCCGCGCGCCGAGCTGATCCGCCGCCTGCAGGAGTACGAACGGTTCAAGGCGGCGGCCGAGAGCCTGGATGGCCTCAAGCGGTTGGGCCGCGACATCCATGTACCGCAGCTGGATGCGCCGCAGGCCAAGGTGCGCAAGCTGGTGCCCGACGTGGCGCTGGAGGAGGTGTTGCTGGCCATGGCCGAGGTGATGCGGCGGGGGGATCTGTTCGAGAGCCACCAGGTGAGCCGCGAGGCGTTGTCCACCCGTGAACGCATGAGTGAGGTGCTGGAGCGGTTGAAGGGCGGGGGCTTTGTGCCGTTTGTTGAGTTGTTTACCAAGGAAGAGGGCAAGTTGGGGGTGGTGGTGACCTTTATGGCCATTCTGGAGTTGGTGAAGGAATCGTTGGTGGAATTGGTGCAGAATGAGCCGTTTGCGGCGATTCATGTCCGCGCAAGAGCGGAGTGATAACACCGTCACTCCGCCGATCAAGCTTTTGATCTTGATCCCGTGCGGCCTTTGATCTTGATTGTGTGCCCCATAAAGCGCCAGGGCCGACTGGAGGCGTTGGCCGAGCGGTCCTCGGCGTAGCCGGGGAAGACGGAACCGGAGGCGCTTCTATTCCGGGCCGTCGGCCGCTTGGGCGACGCCGGAGGGAGGGGACCCGTAGCGGAGCGGAGGGACCAAGCAGGGGCAAGCCTTTTTTGCTTACTTTTTGTGGCGTTTGACAAAAAGTGAGTCGGCGTAAGGCCGAAAAGGTGATTCTGCATCACCCTCGGTAATGGATATGGTCACAGATTTGGTATCCCGCTTCGGCGATTTCGAACATATCCATTTTCGCGGGGCGACCACCGACCGTTTCGCCCTTACGGCGACTCCCTTTTTGGCAGTCGCCCCAAAAAGGAAGCAAAAAGGGCTCGCCCCTGCTTGGGCCCTCCGCTGCGCTACGGGTCCCCTCCTTCCGGCGTCGCTCAACGGGCAGACGGCACCCGCTATAGAAGCCTGCGGGTTACCGTCTCTTCGGCCTGCGGCCTCGGCCCTTCGGGCAGCCCGTTGATCGACGCCTCCAGTCGGCCCTGGCGCTTAACGGGGCCGAGATCAAAAGCCAGATCAAAAGCAAAGCAAGATCAAGATCAAGATCACTAGCAACGGCAAGAGCAGCAGAGAGCGCTGGATCAGAATTGTGAACAAGAGCCAATAGATGAACCTAACCGAACCCCGCGAGCTGGCGTCCCTGCTCGAAGCCTTCCTGCTAGCCTCCGGCAAGCCCCAATCCCTGGACCGCCTGTACGAGCTGTTCGAAGAACCCGAACGCCCCGAGCCCGCCGTGTTCAAGAAGGCCCTGGAGCTGCTGCGCAAAAGCTGCGACAGCCGCTCCTTCGAGCTGGTGGAGGTGGCCTCCGGCTACCGCCTGCAGATCCGCGAAAAGTTCGCGCCCTGGGTCGGCCGGCTGTGGGAAGAGCGCCCGCAGCGCTATTCCCGTGCGCTGCTGGAAACCCTGGCGCTGATTGCCTATCGCCAACCCATCACCCGCGGTGAGATCGAGGACGTGCGGGGCGTGGCGGTGAACAGCAACATCACCAAGACCCTGCTTGAACGCGAGTGGATTCGCGTGGTGGGCTACCGCGAAGTGCCCGGGCGGCCGGCGATGTTCGCCACCACCAAGGCGTTTCTCGACCACTTCAACCTGAAGAACCTCGACGACCTGCCGCCGCTGGCTGAACTACGCGAGCTGGAGCCCGAGCCGGTGGTCGACGATCTCGATGATGATCCGCCCGTGCCGGCGCACCTGCAGGCCATGGCGGATGCCAGTGCCGAGCCGGGCGAGGAGGGCGAGGCGCCGAAGGAGGAAACCAGCTTCCACACGCTGCTGGCCGAACTCGACAGCATGGAACAGGGTCTGAAGACTGACTTCGACGATTTGCTCGATGCGCCGCTGGCCCCCTTCGACGAGGCGGAAGATGAAGATGGCCAGCAGGAGCAAGAGCCCCGCCACGAGTGAGAGCCCATGAGCAGCAAGGATCCGTGTATCGGTGTCTGCAAGTTCGACGATGACGTGTGCGTGGGCTGCGGGCGCACCAAGCGTGAAATCAAGGGCTGGAAGAAGCTGGACAAGGGCGAGCGCCGCGACGCGCTGGCCCAGGCGCACATGCGTTTGCTGGCGCTGGGCGCCACCGGCCGACGGAAAAAGAAATAAGCCACGCTATTTCGACTAGTCTCAGGTGCGCAACGGCGCACATGCGCGTATGATTCGCGACCCTTCGGGCGACATGAACGCCCCACATCACACACCGGGAGGTGCTAAAAGATGAGTGAACCTATCAAGCCAGAAGTCCAGGAAATGGGCCCCGCCGGCGAAAAACTGCAGAAAGTCCTGGCCCGTATCGGCGTCGGCTCGCGTCGCGACGTGGAAGCCTGGATCGGTGAAGGCCGCATCAAGGTCAACGGCGTGGCCGCCACCCTGGGCCAGCGCGTGGACCTGCACGACGCCATCAGCGTCGACGGCAAGGTGATCAAGCGCGAAGAAGCGGCGGAAACCGTGCGCCGCGTGATCATCTACAACAAGCCTGACGGCGAGATCTGCACCCGCGACGACCCGGAAGGCCGCCCGACCGTGTTCGACCGCCTGCCGCGCCCGCGCGAAGGCCGCTGGATCAACATTGGCCGCCTGGACATCAACACCACCGGCCTGCTGATGTTCACCACCGACGGTGAACTGGCCAACCGCCTGATGCACCCCTCGTACGAGATGGACCGCGAATACGCCGTGCGCGTGCGTGGTGAAGTCGATGACGACATGCTGCTGCGCCTGAAGAACGGCGTGATCCTGGAGGACGGCCCGGCGCGTTTCACCGACATCCAGATCGCCCCGGGTGGTGAAGGCTTCAACCATTGGTACCACTGCGTGGTAATGGAAGGCCGCAACCGTGAAGTACGTCGCCTGTGGGAGTCCCAGGGCCTGGTGGTCAGCCGCCTGAAGCGCGTGCGTTTCGGCCCGGTGTTCCTCAACTCCGACCTGCCGATGGGCCGCTGGCGCGAACTGAGCCAGAACGAAGTGGACATCCTCAGCGCCGAAGTGGGCCTGACCTCGGTGGCCATGCCTACCATGACCGCCAAGGGCAAGGACAAGATGGAGCGCCTGCAGCGCAAATCGTCGCGCCCGCTGGGCCGCAGCGAGCGCGTTGTACGCACCTTGCGCCCGGCGCACGACGGTGCCCCGGCCGAGCGCCCAGCGCGTGCCCCGCGCCTGGAAGATGGCGAGCGGCCAGCCCGCAAGCCACGTGGTGACGCACCGGCCCCGCGCCGTGGCGAAGCTCCGGCCCGCAAGGACGGCCGTGGTTCGGCAGTGGCCGAACGCCCAGCCGACATGAACAAGCGTCCTGCCAAGCCAGGCGCCCAGCGCCCGGGCCTGAAGCTGTCGGACGACAGCAAGCGCCGTGGCCCAGCCGCGGACAAGCGTGCGCCGGTCACCCGCCGCAAGCCCAAGCCTGAGTAACCAGCGCGCTTGAATTGCAAACGCCAGCCTTCGGGCTGGCGTTTTGCATTCTGGCGTGTGGAAAACTGACGTTGCGCGCTGTAAACATTTGTTTACGATCGTGGCGTCGGCCAAAAGCTCGCTGGCAAGCCAGCTCCCACAGGGAACATGGGGGCAATGAGGGAGCTGGCGTGCCAGCGAGCTTTTCGGGTGTAAAGAAATATTGCCACTTGTGCACTAAATTGTAACATTCCCCGCCTTTTTGCCCCCTTGCCAGCCCCACCCCCTCGCGCTCAGATGCACGGCGTGTACAATGCGCGCCCTTTACTGTGGCACCTTGCGTTAACGCGCGCCTGTCAACCGCCTCATCACGAGTGAGGCGGGCCCGTTTCGTCACAGATAAAAATAACCAGGTGACCAACTCAATGAGTGCACAAGACTCATCCGGCCAGCTAAAGCGTGGCCTGAAAAATCGACACATCCAATTGATCGCCCTCGGCGGTGCCATCGGTACCGGGCTGTTCCTCGGCTCGGCCGGGGTGCTCAAGTCGGCCGGGCCTTCGATGATCCTCGGCTACGCCATCTGCGGCTTCATCGCCTTCATGATCATGCGCCAGCTGGGCGAGATGATCGTCGAAGAGCCGGTGGCCGGCTCCTTCAGCCACTTCGCGCACCAGTACTGGGGCGGCTTCGCCGGCTTCCTGTCGGGCTGGAACTGCTGGGTGCTGTACATCCTGGTGGGCATGTCGGAATTGACCGCAGTAGGCAAGTACGTGCACTACTGGTGGCCGGAGATCCCGACGTGGGTCTCGGCTGCAGTGTTCTTCGTGATGATCAACGCCATCAACCTTGCCAACGTCAAAGTGTTCGGCGAGGCCGAATTCTGGTTCGCCATCATCAAGGTGGCGGCTATCGTCGGCATGATCGCCCTGGGCAGCTACCTGCTGGTCAGCGGCCACGGCGGCCCGCAGGCATCGGTCAGCAACCTGTGGGACCACGGCGGCTTCTTCCCCAATGGCGTGAAGGGCCTGGTGATGGCGCTGGCGATCATCATGTTCTCGTTTGGCGGCCTGGAAATGCTCGGTTTCACCGCTGCCGAAGCCGACCAGCCGAAGACCGTTATCCCCAAGGCCATCAACCAGGTCATCTACCGTATCCTGATCTTCTACATCGGTGCGCTGGTAGTGCTGCTGTCGCTGACCCCGTGGGACGGCCTGCTGGAAACCCTGAACAGCGCCGGCGATGCCTACAGCGGCAGCCCGTTCGTGCAGGTGTTCTCGATGCTGGGCAGCAACACTGCGGCGCACATCCTCAACTTCGTGGTACTGACCGCGGCGCTGTCGGTCTACAACAGCGGCACCTACTGCAACAGCCGCATGCTGCTGGGCATGGCCGAGCAGGGCGATGCCCCTGCGGCACTGGCCAAGGTGGACAAGCGCGGCGTGCCGGTGCGGGCCATCCTGGTGTCGGCGGCGGTGACCCTGGTGGCGGTGCTGCTCAACTACTTCATGCCGCATGACGCGCTGGAACTGCTGATGTCGCTGGTGGTGGCCACCCTGGTGATCAACTGGGCGATGATCAGTTTCTCGCACCTCAAGTTCCGCCAGCACCAGGTGCGCAACGGCCGCGTGTCGTCGTTCAAGGCGCTGTGGTACCCATGGGGCAATTACATTTGCCTGGCGTTCGTGCTGTTCATCCTCGGCATCATGCTGATGATCCCGGGCATCAACGTCTCGGTATACGCCATCCCGGTGTGGGTGGTGGTGATGTACCTGGCCTACCGCGCCAAGAACCGCCGCGCCGCCCTGGCGCTGGGTTGAACCCGTAGCAGCTGCCGCCAGGCGGCGTTCTGGGCCACCGCGGTGGCTTTTGACGCAGCCTGGCGGCAGCTGCTACGGTCCTTGCTTTTCCTCCTTCGAAAACTTTCCCCCATGCTGGAAATCTCCAACAACGTCCACCTGCCCGATGCCGAAATCGAGCTGAGCGCCATTCGCGCCCAGGGCGCCGGTGGGCAGAACGTCAACAAGGTGTCCAGCGCGGTGCACCTGCGCTTCGACATCAACGCCTCTTCCTTGCCGCCGTTCTACAAGGAACGCCTGCTGGCCCTGCGCGACAGCCGCATTACCAGCGAAGGCGTGATCGTGATCAAGGCCCAGCAATACCGCACGCAGGAACAGAACCGCGCCGACGCCCTGGAGCGCTTGCGTGAGCTGATCGTGAATGCGGCGAAAGTGGAGAAGAAGCGGCGCCCCACCAAACCGACATTGGGTTCGAAAACCCGTCGGCTGGAGGGCAAGACCAAGCGCGGCGCTATCAAGGCTGGCCGCGGCAAGGTCGACTTTTAAAGCGCGGCGTCCGGGTGGCGCGGCTGGTTCAGCGTTTGCCGGTACAGGTACAGGCTCAACGCCAGGCCGGCGAACGAGGCGATGCCGGCGAACAGGAAGATCGAGCTGAAGCCGAAGCCTGCGGCAATTGCCCCAGCCAGCGGGCCGGTGATGCCCAGCGACAGGTCGACGAACAGCGAGTAGGCACCCACCGCCGCGCCCCGGCTGGAGGCCGGCACCAGGTTCACCGCTTCCACGCCCAGGGCGGGGAATACCAACGAGAAGCCAAAGCCGGTCAGGGCCGCGCCCGCCATGGCCAGCTCGGCGCTGGGCGCCAGCCACAGCAGCAGCAAGCCTGCGGTTTCCACGGTCATGCAGCCGATGGCCACGCGGAAGCCGCCGATGCGGTTGATCAGGTTGCCGAATATCAGCCGCGCGACGATGAAGCAGCCACCGAACAGGCTCAGCGACAACGCGGCGTTATCCCAATGGTTGGTGGAGTAGTAGAGGGTGATGAACGTGGCGATGGTGCCGAAGCCGATGCCACCCAGCGCCAGGCCGGTGCCGTGCGGCAGCACCTTGCCCAGCACGTGCATGAATGGCATGCGCTCGCCCACGACGATAGGTGCCGGGGTCTTGTTCCAGGCCAGGGCGATGCCGATGGCCGCCAGCAGCAGGATGCTCACGCCCATGGCCCACAGGCCCAGGTGCTGCACCAGCAGCACGCCGGCCGGAGCGCCGATGGCCAGGGCGCCGTAGCTGGCGATGCCGTTCCAGGAGATGACCTTGGCGGTGTGCTGCGCACCCACGCGGCCGATCCCCCAGCCAATGGAGCCCGAGCCCACCAGGCTTTCGGCGCTGCCCAGCACCAGGCGGCCGACGAACAGGCTGGCCAGGCTGACCATGGGCAGGCTCTGGGTAAACGCGGCCAGCAGCATGAACAGGCCGCTGGCACCACAGCCGAACAGGCCGTAGATCACTGCCTTCTTGCTGCCGTGGTTGTCGATGATACGGCTGGCGTGGGGGCGGCTGAGCAGGGTGGCAAGGTACTGCACGCTGATCACCAGGCCGGCGATCACGGCGTTGAAGCCCAGGCCGTTGTGCACGAAACCAGGCAGCACGGCCAGGGGGATGCCGATGTTCAGGTAACCGATGAAGGTAAACAGGACGATGGAAACGACTTGCAGCGTGACCGCCAGCGGCCGCGGGTTTGAAGACATTGGGAATTCCAGGGGGATAGGTGTCGGGTGCCAGCACACTAGACGCTTATCATAGGGCGACGAGCCACACAGTGCACGACCAGCGGCAAGATTTAATCCTGCCGAAGGCTCAAGCCTGCGGCTGTGCCAGCAGTCGGGTGGCTACCAGGGCCGCCAGGGCGTTCTCCTGGGTGCCGAAGCGTTGCAGCAAAGTGCGTTGTTTTTCCGGGGAAAGGCGGGCCCAGACGTCGATCATCTGTTGCGCGGTGTCGATGACCTGCGCGGCCTGTGCTTCATTGAAGGTTTCTTGCATGGGGGCTCCGTTTCGGCGCTGAGGTGGTGCGATCACGCGGCATGGCCGCCGTAGGGATCGTACCACCTGCTGTCGGCGCTTAGTCGTCGCGATCAGCGCTCAAGGCTTCGTCGGCCTCGTTTTCAGTGGCCTGGCTGGCCGATTGCGGCGGTTGAGGCTGCTCGGGTTGGTGCAGGCTCGGGAATGGCAGGTTCGGGATCTCGTGCATCGTCATCGCTCCTCGCAATTACAGGTTGAGGGTGGCGCTGGATAGCGCGTGCTGTTAAAGCCGGCACAGGATACAGCACTGCGGATGACAAACTGACTTTCGGGGCGGCCATTGGTCGCACAATGAACGGATTTTCATGGATGCCGAATGTGGGAGCTGGCTTGCCAGCGAGTTTTTCGAGGCCCCCAAAAACTCGCTGGCAAGCCAGCTCCCACAGGTTCAACACACCTTGGCGATGGCGGCGGCCAGCTCGTCCAGGCGGCTGGCGTCGATGCCGGCGACGTTGGCGCGGCCCGAGCGCACCATGTACACGCTGTGCTCATCGCGCAGGCGGTCGACCTGCTCGGGGCTGAGCCCGGTGTAGGAAAACATCCCGCGTTGCGCGCCGATGTGCGCAAAACGCGCCGCCAGGCCATGGGGGGCCAGTGCTTCCACCAGGCCCGCACGCAGCTGGGCGATGCGCGAACGCATGTGCTCAACCTCATCGGCCCACAGGCTCCTCAACTGCGCATCACCGAGGATGGTGGCCACTACGGCGGCGCCGTGGTCGGGCGGTGTCGACCACAGGTTGCGCGCCAGGCCGGCCAACTGGCTGCGCACGTCCAGCAGCTGTTCAGTGTTGCTGGCGCAGACGATCAGCGCGCCGGTACGTTCGCGGTACAGGCCGAAGTTCTTCGAGCAGGAGTTGGTGACCAGCAACTCCGGCAATTCCTTGGCGAACAGCCGCACGCCCCAGGCATCTTCGCTCAGGCCATCGCCGAAGCCCTGGTAGGCGAAGTCGATCAACGGCAGCAGCTCGCGGCGCTTGACCACGTCCAGCACCCGGTGCCAATCGTTGTGTTGCAGGTCGAAGCCGGTGGGGTTGTGGCAGCAGGCGTGCAGCAGCAGCACGTCGCCGCGTGGAATGTCTTCCAGTGCCAGCAGCATGGCTTCCACGTCCAGGCGGTTGTCACGGCCCACGTACGGGTAGTGATTCACCTTGAGCCCCACGGCGGCAAAGATGCTTTCGTGGATGGGCCAGGTCGGGTCGCTGAGCCAGATGCCCTTGCCCGGCAGGCAATGGGCGATGAATTCGCCGGCCAGGCGCAGGGCCCCGGTGCCGCCTGGGGTCTGGGTGGCGCCGGCGCGCTCATGGGCCAGCAGGGGCGAGTCCTTGCCCAGCACCAGTTCGCTGACCAGGCGGCCGAAAGCCTGGTCGCCGTGGCCACTGACGTAGGTCTTGCTGGTCTGGTGGTCGAGCAGAAATCGCTCGGCCTGCTTGACCGCCGACAGCACAGGGGTCAGGCCCTGGGCGTCCTTGTACACACCTACGCCGAGGTCGAATTTGCGTGGGTTGGGGTCGCGGGCGTAGGCATCCATCAGGCTCAATATCGAGTCGCCAGGAATTCGCGGAATTGCACGGAAATGCATTATTTGCGCCCCTCGGCCCCCTGGCTGACGTCGTCGGTGCGGGCGGCCATGATGAAATCATTACGGTGCAGGCCCTTGATCGAATGGCTCCACCAGGTCACGGTGACCTTGCCCCATTCGGTCAGCAGGCCCGGGTGGTGGCCCTCGGCCTCGGCGATCTCGCCCACCGCGTTGGTGAACGCCAGGGCGTGTTTGAAGTTCTTGAACAGGCACACCTTTTCCAGTTGCATGACGCCGTCACGCACCTCGATGTTCCAGTCCGGGATCTGCCGCAGCAGCACCGGCAGCTCTTCGTCGCTGACCTGCGGGGCGTCGGCGCGGCAGGCTTCGCAGTGGGCCTGGTTCAATGGGTTCATGGTTGCTTCCTTATAGTAGTCAAAAGGGAATCAAGCCGCCTTGGGCGGAAATTTCGGCGCGTGCAGGCCCAGCTGCTGGGCGCGAGCCACCAGGGCCATGATGTCTTCGTGGGCCAGGTCGAACAGCCGTTTGAGGTCCGGCAGCACGAAGTACAGCGGCTGCAGGATGTCGATGCGGTATGGGGTGCGCATGCATTCCAGCGGGTCGAAGGGCTGATGTTCAGGGCTGCCCGACAGGCTGTAGAGTGTTTCCTTCGGCGACGAAAGAATGCCGCCGCCGTAGATGCGCCGGCCCTGGGGCGTGTCCACCAGGCCGAATTCGATGGTCATCCAGTACAGGCGCGCCAGGAATACCCGCTGTTCCTTGCTGGCGGCCAAGCCCAATTTGCCGTAGGTGTGGGTGAATTCGGCGAACCAGGGGTTGGTCAGCAGCGGGCAGTGGCCGAATATCTCGTGGAAAATGTCCGGTTCCTGCAGGTAATCCAGCTCTTCGGGCGTGCGAATGAAGGTGGCCACGGGGAAGCGCTTGCTGGCCAGCAGCTCAAAGAACGTCTGGAAGGGGATAAGTGCCGGCACCCGCGCTACCTGCCAACCGGTGGTGCGCGCCAGCACCTGGTTGACCTCGGCCAGTTGCGGAATGCGCTCATGGGGCAAGGCCAGCTGCTCGATGCCGTCCAGGTATTCCTGGCACGCGCGGCCCTCTACCAGCTTGAGCTGGCGGCTGACCAGGGTGTGCCATACCGCGTGTTCGGTGTCAGAGTAATGGATGAACCCCTGAGCATCCGGTTCGCGGGCCACGTAGTGGGTCTGCTTCATGCTGTTCTCCAGCGCACATTTTTATTATAGATGGGCCCGCACACATCCCCGTAGCAGCTGCCAAAGGCTGCGTCCGCAGACCCCACGATCCATTGATAGCCCACCGCCCCATGGCTGTCTGCCCACCTACCGCCCCGCATCGCAGGCACAGCCCACACTTTTCGTAAACTATTCGTTACGGCTAGCGTGTTCATCGGCGCCCATGTCTTGTCGTTAGCCCCAGGCGTCACATATTCTTTACGAATATCTTGCCCCTCGCCAAAAAACAGGCCTCTACATGCGCATCAAAGTCCACTGCCAGAACCGCATCGGCATCCTGCGTGACATCCTCAACCTGCTGGTGGAATACGGCATCAACGTCGCCCGCGGCGAAGTGGGGGGCGAGCACGGCAACGCCATCTACCTGCACTGCCCCAACCTGATCAACCTGCAGTTCCAGGCGCTGCGCCCCAAGTTCGAAGCCATTGCCGGGGTGTTTGGCGTCAAGCGCGTGGGGCTGATGCCCAGCGAGCGTCGGCACATGGAGCTGAATGCGCTGTTGGGCGCGCTGGAATTCCCGGTGCTGTCCATCGACATGGCCGGTTCCATCGTCGCCGCCAACCGCGCCGCCGCGCAGTTGCTGGGGGTGCGGGTGGACGAGGTACCGGGCATGCCGCTGTCGCGCTACGCCGAGGATTTCGACTTGCCGCAGTTGGTGCGTGACAACAAATCGCGCATCAACGGCCTGCGGGTGAAGGTACGGGGTGACGTGTTCCTGGCCGACATCGCCCCGCTGCAGTCCGAACACGACGACAGCGAAGCGCTGGCGGGGGCGGTGCTGACCCTGCACCGCGCCGACCGCATCGGCGAGCGCATCTATCATGTGCGCAAACAGGAACTGCGCGGCTTCGACAGCATTTTCCAGAGCTCGAAAGTGATGGCGGCAGTGGTACGCGAAGCGCGGCGCATGGCGCCACTCGACGCGCCGCTGTTGATCGAGGGCGAGACCGGCACCGGCAAGGAGCTGCTGGCCCGCGCCTGCCACCTGGCCAGCCCGCGTGGCCAGTCGCCATTGATGGCGCTCAACTGCGCCGGGTTGCCCGAGTCCATGGCTGAGACCGAGCTGTTCGGCTACGGCCCCGGCGCCTTCGAGGGCGCACGCGCCGAAGGCAAGCTGGGCCTGCTGGAGTTGACTGCTGGCGGTACGCTATTCCTCGACGGGGTAGGGGAGATGAGCCCGCGCCTGCAGGCGAAACTGCTGCGTTTCCTGCAGGACGGCTGCTTCCGCCGTGTGGGCAGCGATGAAGAGGTGTACCTGGACGTGCGGGTGATTTGCGCTACGCAGGTGGACTTGTCGGAGCTGTGTGCTCGTGGCGAATTTCGTCAGGACCTGTACCACCGCCTCAACGTGCTGTCGCTGCACATTCCGCCACTGCGCGAGTGCATGGACGGCCTCGACCCGCTGGTGGAGCACTTCCTCGACCAGGCCAGCCGCCAGATCGGCTGCCCACTGCCGCGCCTGGCGCCTGCGGCGAAGGACAAGCTGGCCCGCTACCATTGGCCCGGCAACGTGCGGCAGCTGGAAAACGTATTGTTCCAGGCCGTGTCGTTGTGCGATGGCGGCTGGGTGAAAGCCGAGCACATCCGCCTGCCGGACTATGGCGTGCGCCAGCCGTTGGGAGAGTTCTCGTTGGAAGGGGATTTGCAAACTATTGTCGGGCGTTTTGAAAAAGCCGTGTTGCAGCGTTTATATGCCGAGCATCCCAGCAGTCGTTTATTGGCAAAACGCCTGGGGGTGTCGCACACGACGATTGCCAACAAGTTGCGGGAGCATGAAGTTAATAGGGAAACTTCGGAGTGACGTGGAATTAAAGTTGCGCAGGTTTGTGGAAATGGAACCACCTGTTTGACGGCGAGCCTCTTGACGCTTCAAGAGGCGCCGCAATCATTCTTAATCAACCGTTGGAGCAACCATTGCCCATCACGCGGTATTCAAGAATGTGTTTCTGGCCAGTGGAGTCCAGATAGGTCATGCGTGCCGGCACCACTTCACAGACGTTGGGGATTTCGCTGGTGCTGATGACCTTGGCGATGTCCAGGTGCTGTGAATAGTTGTAATGTTCCACGGGAACATCAGTGTTGGCGGTGTTTGAAACTTCATCAGCCATGGCTGCCAGCGAGAAAGTACTCAGGGCCAGGACAATTAAAGCTTTCATTTTAAAGTTTACCTTTATGCGGTCGTCAGGGGGCACGCAATCCTTGTGGGACTGCGTGTGTAGCTTCGGAAGTTGGATTCGGATTAACGGGCCTTCGTGGGGGCTGTTGCGTGTGTTAATCACAGTGCCGGTTGGCGAGGTGAATTTTAGGGCGATGGCGGTGGGTTAAACAGCCAGAGTTTTGATAAACAGTTTTATCTGAATCTGTAACAATCAATTTCGAAAGGCTCCGCTGAGGACTTTTCCCGCAAAGACGCGCCTGCCCGTCCCCGGGCTTGAGCCTTGCCGCTTGGCGTCATCAAAGAGTAGGGTAATGGTTACTACCATCGTCGAATGGCCTCGGCGTGCGGATAGCCTTACAACGAGGTCATACAAAAACAACTACATAGCTCCGAGGTAAGAAAGATGAGTGCGGCGTCTCTGTATCCCGTTCGTCCCGAGGTGGCAGCCACCACGCTGACCGATGAAGCGACCTACAAGGCCATGTACCAGCAGTCGGTGGTAAACCCGGACGGCTTCTGGCGCGAGCAGGCCCAGCGCCTGGACTGGATCAAGCCCTTCACCAAGGTCAAGCAGACCTCTTTCGATGACCACCACGTGGACATCAAGTGGTTCGCCGACGGCACTCTCAACGTCTCCTACAACTGCCTGGACCGGCACCTGGCCGAACGCGGCGACCAGATCGCGATCATCTGGGAAGGCGACGACCCCTCCGAGCACCGCAACATCACCTACCGCGAACTGCATGAAGAAGTCTGCAAGTTCGCCAACGCCCTGCGTGGCCAGGACGTGCACCGCGGTGACGTGGTCACCATCTACATGCCGATGATTCCCGAAGCCGTGGTGGCCATGCTGGCCTGTACCCGCATCGGTGCCATCCATTCGGTGGTATTTGGCGGCTTCTCGCCCGAGGCCCTGGCCGGGCGCATCATCGACTGCAGCTCCAAGGTAGTGATCACTGCCGACGAAGGCCTGCGTGGCGGCAAGAAGACCGCGCTCAAGGCCAACGTCGACCGCGCCCTGACCAACCCGGAAACCAGCAGCGTGCAGAAGGTCATCGTGTGCAAGCGCACCGGTGGCGACATCGAGTGGAACCGCCACCGCGACATCTGGTACCACACCCTGCTGGACGTGGCTTCCAGCACCTGCGCGCCGAAAGAAATGGGCGCCGAGGAGCCGCTGTTCATCCTCTACACCTCCGGTTCCACCGGCAAGCCCAAGGGCGTGCTGCACACCACCGGTGGCTACCTGGTGTACGCAGCCCTCACCCATGAGCGGGTGTTCGACTACCGCCCGGGTGAAATCTACTGGTGCACCGCCGACGTCGGTTGGGTCACCGGCCACAGCTACATCGTCTACGGCCCGCTGGCCAACGGTGCCACCACGCTGCTGTTCGAAGGCGTGCCCAATTACCCGGACATCACCCGCGTGTCGAAAATCATCGACAAGCACAAGGTCAACATCCTCTACACCGCGCCAACCGCCATCCGCGCCATGATGGCCGAAGGCACCGCCGCCGTGGAAGGCGCCGACGGCTCCAGCCTGCGCCTGCTGGGGTCGGTGGGCGAGCCGATCAACCCCGAGGCCTGGGGCTGGTACTACGACACCGTGGGCAAGCAACGCTGCCCGATCGTCGACACTTGGTGGCAGACCGAGACCGGTGGCGTGCTGATCAGCCCGCTGCCGGGTGCCACCGCGCTCAAGCCGGGCTCGGCGAGCAAGCCGTTCTTCGGCGTGGTGCCGGGGCTGGTGGACAACCTGGGCAACCTGATCGATGGCGCCGCCGAGGGCAACCTGGTGATCCTCGACTCCTGGCCGGGCCAGTCGCGCAGCCTGTACGGCGACCACGACCGCTTCGTCGACACCTACTTCAAGACCTTCCGCGGCATGTACTTCACCGGCGACGGCGCGCGCCGCGACGAGGATGGCTACTACTGGATCACCGGCCGCGTGGATGATGTGCTCAACGTGTCCGGCCACCGCATGGGCACCGCCGAGATCGAAAGTGCCATGGTTGCCCATCCCAAGGTGGCCGAGGCCGCGGTGGTGGGCGTGCCCCACGACATCAAGGGCCAGGGCATCTACGTGTACGTCACCCTCAACCATGGCGTGGAGCCCAGCGAGACCCTGCGCCAGGAACTGAAGAACTGGGTGCGCAAGGAAATCGGCCCAATTGCCTCGCCGGATGTTATCCAGTGGGCGCCAGGCCTGCCCAAGACCCGTTCGGGCAAGATCATGCGCCGCATCCTGCGCAAGATCGCCACCGGCGAGTACGACGCGCTGGGTGATATCTCCACCCTGGCCGACCCGGGCGTGGTGCAGCACCTGATCGATACGCACAAGGGCATGAAGGCGGCGTAAGGCTGCTGCGGTAACCCCGGAACCCCGCCCGTTGGCGGGGTTCTGCGTTAACGGTTGTGGGGGGGGGGGGGGGGGGGGGGGGGGGGGGGGGGGCCCCCCCCCCCCGGCCCCCCCCCCCCCCAACCCCCC